>JAISZM010000070.1 GCA_031269205.1 Eubacteriales Family XIII. Incertae Sedis bacterium
TCTTGACGCTTGGCACGCCCCTCTTCGCCTCAGCGAACGCAGGGACAAACATCGGTATCAACTTCTCACCCGCGTTCAGCATATCGGGTGGCGACGCGGCAAACTACAGCCTCGTACAGCCCACAGGAGTGACGGCAAGCATCACAGCATCCAAGGTAACATCCGTCACCATAACGAACGCACCCGCCAGCTTTAGCTACAAGGCCTCGGGCAAAGGTAACACCCTAACGCTCACAGCCAGCGTGCTGCCCGCAAACGCCGCGAACAAGACCCTCAAGTGGACTTCGAGCGACGCCACGATAGCCACGGTGAACTCGGCCGGTCTCGTGACCTTCAAGAACAAAGAAGGCTCCGTGACGATCAAAGCCGAAGCAGCCGACGGCAGCGGCAAGTCCGCCTCGAAGACCATCAAGGTATCGAGGAACGTCAAGGTAAGCTCGCCCGTAACGACAGTCTACCTCAAGAAAGGCAAGAGCCTGACCCTGCCCGTAGCAGTCTACGACAGCAGCGCGCCGAAGAAGACGGTCACCTCCAAACTGACGTGGAAGAGCTCCAAGTCGTCCGTAGCGAAAGTGACGCAGAAAGGCAAGATCACAGCGAAGAAGAAAGGCAAAGCGACGATCACCGTAACAGCACACAACGGCAAGAAGGCGACGATCAAGATCGTAGTCGTAACGAAAACCGCGAAAGTGACAAAGCTGACAGTGACCGCGCCGAAGTCGATCAAAGTAGGCAAGACAGCCCTTCTGAAAGTAAAGACAGGCAAAGCCACAGGAGCAAAGGTAACCTTCAAATCCTCAAAGAAGAGCGTACTGAAGGTAGACAAAGCAGGAAGACTAATAGCCCTGAAGAAAGGCAAAGCCACCATAACAATCAAAGCAGGCGGCAAGTCAGTAAAGAAGAAGATAACAGTAAAGTAGACCCCAAGGCCAAAGCGCCAAGGTAAAGCAGAAGACGCCAAACGCGTCAAAGGAAAAACCGAAGGGCGGCCAAACGGCCGCCCTTCGTCGCGATACAGGCGTCACACTCAATTACACAAAATTATCGGTAAGAGGTGTAAAGTTCCGTAAGACCATCCGCTCCTCCGTCCCTATTCGCGTACGATGTCTCCTTGCTTTTCCCATGTGCCCGGCGTGGTTTTGTCTTTCCAATGCTCGCAGACGTTGTCCTCGTTGCAGTCGTCACAGAATATTCTTTGAGCCACATTTTCATCGGTTATGCCCATGTAGCCCACGAGCGAGTGTATCTTTCCAGAGTCTCCCGTTATCGTCGTGGTGGACGGATTGGTGATTTCCAATGTCCCGGAGCCGACGTCCGGGTCGTGGTAGATTATGATACCGTGGATTTTGCCGTCCGCCGGGCCGTTGCGGTTCAGCGTGAACGTACCCTCGACAGTCAACTTCCCCACGCAGTGCACGTCGCCCGTTATGACGGCGTTTTGATCTATCGTCAGCGTCCCTCCCTTTTGTACGTAGAGGTCGCCCGTGATGTGCATGTTCGCGTCTACCGTGAAAACCCCGCCCGAGGCGATATGGACATCGCCCTCGTGTACCAAGGGGTTGGCCGTCCCGGGAGCCGACGTCACGCCGCCGCCCCCCTTCACTATGATGGTGCCCTTGGTCCTCGCGCCGCCGGCGGCCACAACCGCGTTCCCTCTCACGAAAATATCGCCCACAATGTGCGTGTTCCGGCCCATCGTGAAAGCCCCGCCCGAAGCGACGTTGACCGCGCCCTCGTATTCGTCGCCGTAAGCAAACGCTTCGCCCCCTTCGTCCACGAGGATATTACCCTTGACCTTCGCGCCCTGCGTCATATTCATGACGCCGCGCACAAAAATATCCGAAGCGACGTTGGCATAGTCGGAGGGCGCCACGTAGTTGCCGTCCACGTCGGTCCTGCCGCGAACCGTGAGCGTGCCGCCCCCGGCCACGGTGATCGAATCCGGAGCGACGACCTGCGTATACTCGCCGGCATCCGTGCCGAGCGTGACCGTGCGCTCTTCAAAGGACACCGTGCCGGCGTTCGTGTTCTTCGGGTTGACGCGCCCGCCGTCAACGGCCAAGGTCTGACCGGCGCCCACGTAAATACCACCGCCGACGACGCGCACGGTGGGCGAGAACTGTTTGTTGTAATCGTCGGAGAAATTGTTCGTGGTGGTTGAACCCGTAATGCCGAGAATTGTCTTTTTCGCCGCGGCACCCTGAAGAGGGCCGTCGTGTTCCGCCTTCCCGTAGGCTCCGTCGTCCGGGAGCGCGGCGTCGAAGATTCGGCTGAAGCGCGGAGTATTCACGCCGTCGGGAGTACGCAATACGATGTTCGTGTTGTAAATGATCTGCGAATAGCGCGTCGTCGTCGGAAAGTAATTTGTCCATACGGGGGCGTAGCCGTAGGAGTAGCCGCTGATGTTGGAGTTGACGTGGCGGGTCGTTTGGCCCAGCGCGTCGCCTTTGGAGGGGATGTCATAGGTCGCCACCGATTTCACGAGGCCGCCGCCTATCTCAAGCGGACGCTTGGAATAGACGACGGAAGGGTCGTCGCCGCCGAGAATGTTCACCCCTTGGATGATAAGAGCCGCTTTGTCGGTCCTATCGTTGAGATACAGCGAAAAATCCTCGCCGTAATACTCGGGGATGTGAGCCATACCGACCCGTTTATCGACGCTGGAACTTGAATAATTATGCCCCGGGAAAGCCCTCCAATAGTCCCCGGGGTTTTGCCCGTATTTGGGATTCCCCACGTAACGGCCCCAGTTCCAAAAGTCTCCGTACTGGTTGTAGGTATGGAGAAAAGGCCCGAAGACAAGCCGAGCGTCCACCCCCGCGTTGACGGTCGCGGCGTCGGCCGCGCCGCCGGGGTCCTGCGTGAATACGGTCATCGAGTCCCACCCCTGAGGATACCAGAGTTCTCGCGCCCCCGAGAAGACATTATTATCGTAATACTCGACAAAGGGATTGGATTTTCCCGTGCCGGCATACGTATCGTCATAGTCCGTCACGTCGAAGCTTATGAGCGAATTGTAATAGGTGGCGTCATTTTTCAGATTGGGGGTCGTCGATGTGATGCTCTGGCCGCCGAGTCGCATCAGAAGGTCCTTGCCCTTGTAATCCCCGACGGAAAGCATGATCGGACGAGAGTTGCTCTCCGCCGTCGCCGAATTTTTGTGGGCGGTTGACACGGCATCGCCGCCCTCTTGAAGCGGGTTGATCGTCCACCGACCGTTTGGCGGCGTGACGAAACGTCGATTGTCAAACGATGAGTTCGCCGTCTCGACGAAGCCCGTGTAATGGTTCGTTCCCAAAGTGGTATTGAGGCTTTTCGAGTGCCTGGCATAGGTAAGTTCCCTCTTGTCTCCGGTTATCAAATTCGCGACGAGTTGGTCTTCTTGGTTTTGATTGTCGCCGGTGGAAGACTCGTTCCCCACGACGGCGGGCGACGCGTCGCGGTGCATTTCGTTCAGTTCGTCCTCCCTGTCCGCGTAGTTCGCGAGAGTTATCGCGGAGAAGGAGGCCACCGAGGGCGGGGCTTTCCCGCCGTCGTCGAAGCCGGCGGCGAGCGGCGGCGAACTGCCCTTGTCCGTCCCTTTGCGAACGCCTAGCGTACTCACTATCGTTTCGCTGTCGCCCGCGAAGTGGCCCGTCACCCTTATCGTTATGACCTTTTCGTCGTCGCTGATGGATATCTCCACTTCGGCGCTGCCCATCTTGCCCTCGCCGCTCGGGTCGAGGTCGGCCGCGTCATAGGATTGCGCTATGGGCGCGTGAGGCTTTTGCTTGAGGCCGGCGATAAACCGTTGCTGATCGGTCACGCCGTCGCCGTCCGACGTACCGCTCAACCAGTCCGTAATGCGCTCGTTCACGGAGTGCGCCGTGTAGTACGCTTGCGTCTCGGCCTGCGATAGCTTCTGGCTGCGGTAGGCCGACTGTGCCACGACAGCCATGACACCGATGAGTATGAGCAGCACCACGACCGCGACCATCGCCCATACGAGTACCGAACCTTCGCGCGCCCCGAATTTTGTGATTGTCGATCCTTTCATGTTGTTCGCCTCTCTATAAAAAGGGAACACAAAGGGAGCGTACTTTTTCGTTTATAAGTATCCGCGTCGCATGGGGAGCAAAAATCACATAAAAAAGAACGTGCTCATTGTACTCGCAACGTCGGATACAAAAAAGTACGTCCCCATTGTACTCGGGCCTGACGGTATCCGTCCTGGCCTTCCCCCAGTTAGGGAAACGCCGATTGATTCATGTCCGCCGCATGAGTCGCCGAACGGAATGAATCGGTGTTTCCCAACACCGCGCGAGGCGAGCCCCGCGCCAAACTTATGTACCTTGATTATACTATATAGTCGCGGCAAAAATATCTCAATACGCCCGAAAAACACGCGCATTTACCACCCAGAAAACGCATTATTTCAACGAAATGCCGCGAAGTACGCGAAAAGCGCCACAACGAAACGGCGACCCGCTTTGCGGGTCGCCGTCCTGAACGATTTACCTAGCGGACATTCATTTTATCTTTATCTTGATCGAAGCCTTTTTCTTGCTGCCGTCTCTCGCGTAGGCTGTTACCGTTACGGTCTTACCCTTGCCCGCGCTAAGGGCGTAGAGTGTGCCCGTCGGACTCACTGACGCGTACTGCGGCTTGTTCACCTTCCAGCTGAGCGTCTTAAGCACACCCTTCGTCGGTTTGAACGAAGCGGCTATCTTGAGCGACTTGCCTACCTTGACCTGCTTTGATTTGGCTTTCAGTGTGATCCCTGTTATCTTATGCGTGAATATCCTGATCGTCGCCGTCGCGTACTTCTGTGAGCCGTCCTTTGCCGTGGCGGTAATAATGACGAGCTTGCCGAGTCCCGCCTTCTTTGCCGTCACCTTGCCTGTCTGTGATACAGTGGCGTACTTGTTGTTGCTCGACTTCCAGACCACGCCCTTGACGCCATTCACCGCGCCGGAAACCGTCGCCTTCAGATTTAACGACTTGCCCGGCTTCAGGTTGATCGTCTTCTTGTTCAGAGCCACCTTCGTCGTGTACTTCGCGAACACGGCGTCCGCCTTCGTGTTCTTCGTGACGGTGAACGAGTACGACGCCGATTGCACGGTCTTGCCGTCTATCGTGAAGTTCTTGAAGTAATAACCCTCTTCCGGCTCGGCTTGAAGCGTGACGGTCTCTCCCGGCAGATAGGAGCCGTAGCCCTGCACGAAGCCGCCGCTGTACACGCCGGTAACCGTATGCAGCCCTGACGGCACATCGATTTTGAACAACTCCATCTTGCCGGGTATATAGAAGCTGATACCCGTATACTCGTCGTAAAACCAGTATCCGGGCGTCGTCTCGCTCGAGGCGTAGAACGCCCCGCCGACGGCTATGCCCGACACGCCGGCGTTGTTCAGATTCTGTGAAAGCTGATACGTCGACGCCGCGTACTGCTTTGTCGCTATGTTATAGGTGTAGGTGTCGCCGAGTCCGTCGGCCGCGAGTCCCGAGAATATCAATCCCCCGCTTACGACGCCGACAGCGGCCTTGAAATACGGTTTGCTCTCGTAATATTCCACCGCGCCCGTGTAAGTTCCGCTGATCCCCGGGGCTGCCGTCCATGTCCGCCCGTCAAATACGAGGATGTCGGGAGTTTTGCTTTCGTCCGCCGCGCCGTCGCCGCCGAGCGCCACGAGGAGTTTGTCGCCGACCTGCCTCGCGACGGCGTTGAACCTGCCCGATGGAAGCGACGGACCCGCGCTCCATTTGTTCGTCGCGGGATCAAATATCCTGACGAGCGCTGACGCCTTATCGGTTCCGCCGTCGTATCCTCCAATAAGATAGAGTTTTCCGTTATAAGCTCCGAGCGTCGTCCCGCGCAAGTTTGCCCAGCCCGCCGTAGGACTGCCGCTCACTTCGGCGCCCGGCCTGTCGGACAGACGCGTCCACTTGTTCGTCGCGACGTCGTAGCTCACGAGCGCGTACTCGGTTACAGCCCCCGAAACCAGCGTCGCTATGCCGTAGAATTTGCCGTTCACGTAAGGCAGGCCACCTTCGATGCTCACGACGCCGTTAGTCAGCTGGCTTTCGCTCGCGCCCGTGAATACAGCATTCCTATCGATACCCTCAGAGGGGATCCACATCTTTTCCGTACGCGCGGCGTAGCCGTCGATCTTGCCCTCGCTGTCGTCATACGTATAGACTTCCTGATGGAAGAGTATGCCGTCATTGCCCATGAAATATATGGTCTTGCCGTCCGTCGTAAAGTCGAGACTGCCGGAAGCGATATCCGCGCTGAACTCGCCTTCCGACGCGAAGGCGTCCTTGCCACCGACGACGTAGAGCGAAGCCTTGGCCTTTGCGCCGTCGGAACTTCGCGTAAGGGTGAAGTCGACGAATCTGTTCTTCAGTTTTGCTCCGGGCAGCGTGATATCGCTGTCCTTCCAGCCTCCCGAGACAGGAGCGACGACGCCGAGCGAAGCGCCTCCGACGCTCGCCTCGACCGTGCCCGCCGAGCTACCGAAGAAGAAGCCGTTCAGTTTGACGTTGCTCCCGGAGATCTCGGCTGACTCGATAGAGGGTTTGCCGGAGTCTTTGTAGAGGCTGAGGTCAAGGATACCGCCCGTCTTGACCTTGCCGGCGAGCGCGGGTTCGGGCGACGCCATCGACCTGACCTTCGCCGCGAGTTTCCTCGTGGCGTTCGGCGTGTCGGCGGCTTTGCTCGCGTTGTACGCGGAGTTACCCTGCGCCGTGAGCGCCACAGACGCCGTCACGAGGGGCGTCGCCATGGACGTGCCCGAATAGAACGCGTATTTGTCGTAGGCGCTCAGGGGATTCGCCTTGCTGATACCTATGTTGTCTATACTTATCACATGCTCCGCGTTGTTGCCGACGTAATAGGTGAACACGAGAGCGTGTCTTTCTCCCGCGCCGCTCGAGTCGTAGCGAAGCGTTTCATTGACGGCCAGCCATCTGTTCTGCGGTTCGTCCATGCCGGTTCCGCCGATGATACCGGAGGAAGCGAGTATCTTGTCGACGTCCGTGTATTCGCTCGGAAGCAAATCCCCGGCGCCCAGCTTCGCGTCTGAGAACAGGAATATGGCGCCCCAGTACATATCGCTGTAGAGCGCGGGTCCCGCCGTCACCTTGTAGTCGGCGTGAAAATTGAGCGGCGTTCCCAACGATACGCCCGCGGGAATCTCGTAGGGCAGATACAGGTTGTACAGCTCGCCCTCGTGGCCGTCGGGGATCGTCCATTCGACGGACTTGCCGCCGCTCGGCCCGAAGAAGTCGTCGCCGTCGGCCGCGATCGACGCGATGGCGGGATTGGTGGTGAATGCCGAGCCGTCCGTGCAGGAGAGCAGTTTCAAATCAGTACCGAGTCCGCTCTCAAAATCCAGATAGTTCAGACTGAGTTGATTCGCGGGATCCTTCGTCTTTTCCAGCTGCGGGTTGTACACCGGGTAGCTGACGGTCGAAAGCACCGACGTGCCGGGCGCCGCGAGGTCGACGAACGCCTCGCTCCAGTTCGAGAAGTCGGCGAGCTCGCCCTTCTCCGTAGTAGCGGCGACGGATATCACATAGGGGCTTTCGAGACTCGCGGGTACGGACTCGTTCCTGTCCGTTATCTCCATGTAATCGTTGCCGGCCGCGCATATCGACAGAGCGCCCTTATCGCCGACGCGGTCTATGACGGCCTTGAGTATCTCACCCGCGCCGTCCTCATATCCGCCCCAGGAGTTGTTGATGGCCTTGACAGGGACGCCGAGCGTCATTGCCTGGTAGATATATTCGTAGGCCTCGATAGCCGTGTACGTGTCGCCCCAACCGTCGGCATCAAATATCTTCAGCGGCATTATCTTCACCCCCGACGCGAGACCGGAGACTCCCTTGCCGTTATTCTTGAGCGCGGCTATGATGCCCGCGACGTGGGTGCCGTGGCCGTGATCGTCCTGCGGATCGGCGTTGCCGTATGCGAAATTATAGCCGTGCTTGCCGGCGAGCTTCGCCTGGTAGGGGTTGGTCCACGCCACGCCCTGAAGATCCTCGTGCGAGAAGTCAAAGCCCGTATCCACAACCGCGACGACGTAGCCCGAGCCGTCCTTGCCCGCGCTCAACGGAGCCTGCGGCTTGACGTCCTTGCCAGGCGTCCCGCCGTCCTGACCCGTGTTCTCCCTGTCCCACTGGTAGGACGAGAACGTGTCGTCGGTCGCGAGCGTGTGAATGCGGTAGTTCGGCTCCGCGTATAAGACCTTCGGGTTCTTCTTGATCTGCGCTATCAGCTTCTCCGTCGAGAGGGAATCGGACTTGACCTTCAGTATGTCGATACCGGACGCGAGCAGGGCCGCGTCTATAGAGCCGCCCGAACCCTGCGCCTTCGGCGCGTCCTCCGCCGCGGGGACGGTCGCTCCCGGCTGTACGCCCGCTACCGCGTCCGCGCTCTCCGATCCGTCAAAATGGGTCTTCTCCTTTATCACGGCGCCCTTGGGCAGATCACTCTTACCGAATGATCCCGCCGCGCCGAACGGCAGATCGCCCAGTACGCTGACGCCGCTCTTTGCCCCGGCGTCCGAGCGCACGAGGACGATGGCCTCGCCATCGATGTACGACGACTCGCTTTCCTGCGTTTTTTTAGTCGACACTTCCTTGCTGAAAGACGACGCGTTCGCTTTCGCGAATTCCGCGCCGACGGTAGGCGACGTGGCCTTTCCCGCGGCCTCGGCCGTGCTGTCCGATTGTGAGAGCTGCGGCGTAAACGTAAACACGAGCACCGCGACGAGCAAAGCCGTAAGCAGTCTCACGCGTATTTTCCCTCCTCTAAAATAACGGCCCCTTTTTTCCTTCATCATCATTGACAACATTGTTATTGACCACCTTTCTCAAAGAACGTTAAAGAGAACACCTTAGTGTTGAGCGCCGTTTCCCACCGGATGGGTGCGGATGTGGAAGACTTTTCGAACAAGGGAGAGGCGCGCCCCCCTCAGCACATATTGTAACACGCCTTGCGCGGCGACTGAATAGTTTCGATTGAATCACTGAACTGTAACTTTTGAATCGGATTACTCGAGGTCGCGCTCGGCCGTCACGGCCGCCGTGGCGCCGTCAGCCGCCGCCGTGACGAGCTGACGCAGCGCCTTCGCCCTGACGTCGCCCGCGGCATAGACGCCCGGAAGGTTCGTTCTCATGTCGCCGTCAGTCACAATAAAACCATCCTCAAGCTCTATCCACCCTTCGAAGACCGCTGTCTGCGGTTTGTTGCCGATGAAGACGAAGACGCCCATCGTGCTGTCGCCGGCGCCCGGTTTTATCTCACTCACCTCGCCCGTCTTCACGTTCTCGACCACGAGCGCGTTCAGCAGGGCGTCCCCCCGTATCTCCTTGACGACCGTATCGAAGAGGAAGCCGATGTTCTCGCATTTTTTCACACTCGCCTGCGTGGACTGAGTGGCGCGCAGTTCATCGCGGCGGTGGATGATCGTGACCCTGCGCGCGAATTTCGAAAGGTGCATGGCCTCTTCGACGGCCGACTCGCCGCCGCCGACGACGTAGACGTCGAGTCCGCGGAAGAACGGTCCGTCGCAGGTCGCGCAGTAAGACACGCCCCTGCCCGCATACTCCATCTCGCCGGGAACGCCGAGCAACGACGGCACGCTGCCCGTCGCTATGATCACGGTTCTGCCCCGGTATTCGTCGTCGCCCACCCAAACGATCTTTTCGTCGCCTGAAAAATCGACGCGCCCGATCTCGCCGAAAGCCTCCTCATAGCCGAACGACTTCGCCTGTTCGGTGAGCCGCGCCGCGAACTCGGCGCCCGACTCGCCCTTGATCCCGCCGGGGTAGTTTTCGATCTCGGCTGTGACGAGTATCTGACCGCCGGGCGACGCTTTCTCGACGACGAGCGTGTCGAGGTTCGCGCGCCGCGCGTAGATGGCGGCCGAAAGCCCCGCGGGGCCGCCGCCGATAATAACGACGTCATATAATCTGTAGCTCATCGCGTCTTTCCTCCCCTGTGCGTGGCGTCTGGAACGCTGTCCGGAAATCTGCTTGCGGGTAGGCGTTCGGCTATGCGCGAGATGTTGATGAGGTGTTTGTACGTGAGATTCTCCGAGATGCTGTTGCCGCCCCAGCTGCCGCAGCCGAGCGTGTTCGTGAGCGCGAGGCCGTTGTACTCCGATCCTCCCGCGTTCATCGCGCTCGTCTGATTCACGAGCAGCCGGCTCACGGGCAGAGCCAGACCCGCGTACTCTATGTGCGCTTCGTCGCTCGAGTGTATGCTGGCGCTGTGGCCCTTGCCTTCGTACTCGAGGTTGGTCTTCGCGATATCGACCGCTTCCTCGAATGTTTCGTAGGGATAGAGCGCGAGGATCGGGCACATCTTTTCGCCCGAGAGCTTATCGGCCGCGCCCGGTCCGTCAGCGAACAAGGCGACGACTTTGGTGTCCTCGGGAATGGCTAGTCCGAGATCCGGAATGCCCGCGGCCTCGGCTACCGTCCGCGCGGACTGCCCGACGAGGCGACGGTTCATGCCGTCCCCAGTGAACAGCGCGTCGCGCAGGGCGGAAACCAAAGCACCCTTTCTCGGCAGCGTCACGACGCCGTTCCGGGCCAGCGTTTTTATTACTTCATCCTCCTTTTCGGCGGGGAAGACGATCGACTGCTCGGCTGAGCAGATGATTCCGTTATCGAAGACGCGACCCGCTACTATCATCGGAATCACCGCGTCAATATCGGCGTCGCGGTCCACAATACATTGGACGTTGCCGGTACCGACGCCGAGCGCGGGTTTTCCGCTCGAGTAGGCGGCCTTCACCATGCCCATGCCGCCCGTCGCTATGACGACGTCAGCCGACGATATGAGTTCGCGCGTGTTCTCGCGCGAGTGTTCCGCTATGATCTGGACGATGTGCGTGGGCGCGCCTATGGCTTGCAGATTTCGATTCATGAGTTCGACGGTGCGCGCGCTTGAGCGAACCGCGCCGTGGTGCGGCGTGACGACGATGGCGTTCCTGCCCTTCAGGGCGAACATGGCGTTGCTCATCGGAGTGACGATGGGATTCGTCACGGGCGTTATCGCGGCGACCACGCCGACGGGCTTCGCGATTTCCGTGACGCCGGTCTCGGATCGGCGCGCTATGACGCCGACGCTCGGCTTTCCCTCGAGATCCGCGAGTATGAGACGCGCCTTGTTCCTGTTCTTCGCGACCTTGTCCTCGTACACGCCCATGCCCGTTTCGTCCACGGCGAGGCGCGCGAGTTCCTCCGCGTTCTCGTAGACGGCGCGCGCTATCGCTTCGACCGCGCGGTCGGCGTCCTCCTGCGTCCAGCGTTCGGACTCGGCTTGAGCCGCTCGCGCCCGCTCGATATAGCTCTGTATGTAGTCGCTCATGCTTATTCTATTTGCTGATGTTTTCCAGCAGATTTTGTGGCAGACGCTCAAAATGATCGAACTGCATTACGTAGACGCCGCGACCCTGTGTCTTTGACCTGAGATCCGTCGCGTAGCCAAACATCTCGGACAACGGCGCAAAACCCCTGATGATCGCCGCTCCGCTCTGGATGTCCGAGCCTTCGATACGGCCGCGCCGCGAACTCAGGTCGCCTATGACGTCGCCCATGTATTCTTCGGGTACCGTGGCCTCTATCTTGAAGATGGGTTCGAGCAACACGGGATCCGCCTTCTTCGCGGCCTCGCGGAAGGCCATGGACGCCGCGATCTTAAAGGCCATCTCGGACGAGTCGACCTCGTGGTATGAACCGTCAAACAGTTCGACGCCGACATCCACGACCTGATATCCGGCGAGCGGACCGTTCTGCATGGCCTCTTTGACGCCGTCCTCTATCTTCGGGATGAACTCCTTCGGTATCGCGCCGCCGACTATGGAATTCGTGAACTCAAATCCCTCGCCAGCCTCGCGCGGGTAGACGCGTATCTTCACGTGGCCGTACTGGCCGTGACCGCCCGACTGCTTCGCGTACTTGTGATCCACCTCGGCCTTGGACGCGATAGTCTCCTTGTACGAAACCTGCGGCTTGCCGACATTGGCTTCGACCTTGAACTCGCGCATGAGCCGGTCGACGATGATCTCCAGGTGCAGCTCTCCCATGCCGGCGATGATGGTCTGTCCCGTCTCCTCGTTCGTATACGTGCGGAAGGTCGGATCCTCCTCGGCGAGCTTCGCGAGGGCGACGCCCATCTTTTCCTGCCCGGCCTTCGTCTTCGGCTCAATGGCTATCTCTATGACGGGATCGGGAAAGTCCATCGACTCAAGCACAACCTTGTGCTTGTCGTCGCAGAGCGTGTCGCCCGTCGTAGTATCCTTCAGACCGACGGCGGCCGCGATATCGCCCGAGTAGACCTCCTCGATCTCCTCGCGTTTGTTCGAGTGCATCTGGAGTATGCGGCCCACGCGTTCCTTCTTGTCGCGCGTGGGATTGTATACGTACGATCCCGATTTGAGCGTGCCGGAGTAGACGCGGAAAAAGGCGAGCTTCCCGACGAAAGGATCGGCCATGATCTTGAACGCGAGCGCCGCGAAATGGCCCTTGTCGTCGGCGGGGCGACTGACTATCTCGCCGTTCTTCGGGTTCTCACCCGTGATGGCGGGAACGTCCAACGGCGACGGCAGATAATCGACGACGGCGTCGAGCAGGGGCTGGACGCCCTTGTTCCTGTAGGCGCTACCGCAGAGGACGGGGTAGATCGAACCCTCTATCGTCATCTTGCGGATGGCCTTCTTGATCTCCTTCGAGGTGAGTTCCTCGCCCTCGAGATATTTCATGAGAAGATCCTCGTCCGACTCGGCGACGGTCTCGAGAAGATTGTGACGCCACTCGTCCGCTTTCGCGCGGAGCTCCTCGGGTATGGGACTCGTTTCGTATTCGACGCCCGTCTCGTCCCGGTATATCTTCGCGTCCATCTCCACGAGGTCGACGACGCCGACGAAAACGTCCTCGGCGCCTATGGGTATCTGGATGGGCACGGCGTTCGCTTTCAGCCTATCCTTGACCATGTCGGTAACGCGAAAAAAATCCGCGCCCATGATGTCCATCTTGTTCACGAAGATGATCCTCGGCACGCCGTATTTCTCCGCCTGCCGCCAGACGGTCTCGGACTGCGGCTCAACGCCGCCCTTCGCGCAGAGCACGGTGACGGCTCCGTCGAGCACGCGCAACGAGCGTTCCACCTCGACGGTGAAGTCGACGTGACCCGGCGTGTCGATAATATTGATCCTCACGTCCTGCCACTGCGTCGTCGTCGCGGCGCTCGTAATAGTGATGCCGCGCTCCTGCTCCTGTTCCATCCAGTCCATGACGGCCGCGCCCTCGTGAACCTCGCCCATCTTGTGCGTACGCCCCGTATAGAAAAGGATGCGCTCCGTCGCCGTCGTCTTGCCGGCGTCGATATGGGCCATGATACCTATATTCCTTGTTTTCTCAAGCGAAAATGCTCTGTTCAAAATCTCTCCTACCAGCGGTAATGCGCGAACGCCCTGTTCGCTTCCGCCATCCTGTGCGTGTCTTCCTTCTTCTTGACCGACGAACCCGTGTTGTTCGAGGCGTCTATCAATTCCTTCGCGAGCCGGTCGGACATCCGCTTCTCGCCCCTGGCCCTCGTGTACGTCGTGAGCCATCTGAGTCCGAGCGTCTGCCGACGATCCGGCCTGACCTCCATCGGCACCTGATAATTGGCGCCGCCCACGCGCCGCGCTTTGACCTCAAGCACGGGCATGATGTTGTTCATGGCTTTCTCGAATATTTCGAGGGGGTTTTCGTCCGTCGACTCCTTGATGAAATCGAACGCGTCGTATACGATGCGCTGAGCCGTGCCCTTCTTCCCGTCCAGCATGATACTGTTGATCAGCTTCGTGACCGTCACGCTGCCGTAAACGGGATCGGGCAAAACTTCGCGCTTAGGTATGTTACCTTTTCTAGGCATAGTAATACTTCCCTCTTTCTTCTGTGACCTCATCAGTCACCGGGTACTCACCGGTACCGGTCCGGTGTTATGCCGCGTCTATTTATGTTAACAACGGCACGCTAATTATTCAGTTAACGCGACTGATATGCGTCAGTGCATATCACTTCTTCGGGCGCTTGGCTCCATACTTGCTGCGCGCCTGTCCTCTGTCGGCCACACCGGACGTGTCGAGGATGCCTCGGATGATGTGATAACGCACACCGGGCAGATCCTTGACCCTGCCGCCCCTTATCATGACCACGCTATGCTCCTGCAGATTGTGGCCGATGCCGGGGATGTAGGCGATGACTTCGATCCCGTTCGAAAGCCTGACGCGCGCCACCTTGCGGAGCGCGGAGTTCGGCTTTTTCGGCGTGACCGTCTTGACGGACGTGCATACGCCGCGCTTCTGCGGCGACCGATCGTCGGTCGGACGTCTCTTGATGGTGTTGAAACCCTTGAGCAGCGCCGGAGCCGTCGACTTCTTGACCGAGCTCTGTCTGCCCTCTCGTACCAGTTGGTTGATTGTCGGCATAATTTTCTATCTCCTTTAAGAGTCCTCCTTTCTTCTCGCCTGTCATTTTCTTCGCGCGCCGCGCGGGAACACAGTTTCGTCGGTTCCGGCGCCGCGTTCGTCGCGACACATTCGGGCAAGATATTTTTTGTCGTAACCGTAAAACGGGGCCACGCCCCGTTTTGCAGAAAACCGTTAACTATTCTACCACAGGCTGAGCGCCGGAAGCAAGGAATTTTTGAGTAATGGAAATAATTCCCGTTACTGCGTTCCGCGTGGGGTCGCCTTGCGTGTTCGCGTTCGCGCGGCGGCCCTCACAGATTTCCGTTCTTCGTTCGCGCGGCGGGGGAGCCGCCCGGCTGACCCGGTCTTTGACCCCACACTCGCCCG
>JAISZM010000113.1 GCA_031269205.1 Eubacteriales Family XIII. Incertae Sedis bacterium
GCTCTCAATGAAGGCAAGCCCAGAGATATCGTCGAAAAGATGGTGCAGGGCCGCTTGAAGAAGGAATTGAAAGAGATATGCCTGCTTGAGCAGAAGTACGTGAAAAACGGCGACATCACGGTGGGTCAGTACATCGCGGACTCGGCCAAGGCCATCGGCAAGGACGTCAAGATCGTAACGATGGTGCGCTACGAGGTCGGTGAAGGCATCGAAAAACGGAAAGAGAACTTCGCCGACGAAGTGGCCAAGCAGATTGGAAACTGAAGAACGCTCTGACAAGAAGGGGGCTGAAAGCCCTCTTTTCTTATATGTCTTCATTTGATAGAATAAGGAGGTGCGCATGTCGGACAAACCGAAATACAAGCGGATAATTTTGAAGATCAGCGGAGAGGCGCTCGCCGGCGACAAGAGCTTCGGACTCGACGACGACATGCTGGCGTCCGTCGCGTCCGAGATAGAGCAGGTCACGGAACTCGGCGTACAGGTGGCCCTCGTGGTCGGCGGCGGCAACTTCTGGCGCGGACGCACCTCGGACAATATGGATCGGGCCACGGCCGATTACATGGGTATGCTCGCCACGGTCATCAACTCGCTCGCCTTGCAGTCGGCCATCGAGTCGACGGGCGTCGAAACCAGGGTGCAGACGGCCATCGAAATGCGTGAGATAGCCGAGCCGTACATCAGGAGGCGCGCCATAGCGCACCTGAACAGGGGCTGTGTCGTGATATTCGGCGCGGGCACGGGCAACCCGTTCTTCTCGACCGACACCACGGCCGCGCTCAGGGCTGCGGAGATAGACGCGGACGTGATATTGCTCGCCAAGAAGATCGACGCGGTGTATTCGGCCGATCCCGAGAAGTATCCGAACGCCGTCAGGTATGAGCGGCTCACGCATCAGGAGGTACTCGAGCGCGGACTCGGCGTGATGGACAGCACGGCCGCCGCCATGTGCAAAGACAATGACATACCGATCCACGTCTTCGCGCTCAGCGAAAAGGGCAACATCATGAAGGCGGTGCTCGGCAAAGCAATCGGCACGATAATACTTTGACAGGAGGGAGAGTGTAATAATGACTGAGGATGTGCAACAGAGATTGAAAGAGAAGATGGAGAAAACCGTCTCTATCCTGAGGGAAAACCTCAACACGGTCAGGGCGGGCAGGGCCAATCCCGCGCTGCTCGACAAGGTCGTCGTCGAGTATTACGGGACGCCGACGCCGCTGAAGCAGATAGCGAATATCTCGGTCCCCGACCCGAGATCGCTGCTCGTCGCGCCTTTCGACCCGAAGTCGCTTCACGACATCGAGAAGGCCATAGGAGCGGCCAACATCGGCATCAACCCGTCAAACGACGGCAAGTCGCTGAGGCTCCAGATACCGCAACTCACCGAAGAGAGGCGCAAGGAGCTCACGAAGCTCGTACACAAATTCGGCGAGGACGCCAAAGTGGCGATCAGGAACGAGCGCCGTGACGCGAACGAAAGGCTGAAGAGGCAGGAGAAGGACGGCGAACTCACGGAAGACGACCTGAAGGACGAGGAAAAGTCGGTGCAGAAGAAGACGGACGAGTGCGTCAAGGAGATAGACGGCATTATCGCCGGCAAAGAGAAGGAGATACTCGAGGTTTGACGGACCTGAAGTGCGCATCCGGCGGAGCCGACGGCGCGCCGTCGGATCCGCGTCATGTCGCCATAGTCATGGACGGCAACGGCAGATGGGCCGCGCGGCGCTCAGCGCCGCGCCTCTACGGGCACAACGCGGGAATGAACGCGATGACGGAGATCGTGCGTCACGCCTCCGATTCGGGCGTCGGATACCTGACCGTCTACGCCTTTTCGACGGAAAACTGGAAGCGCGGTTCCGACGAGGTATCGGGCATCTTCGGCCTGCTTGTGAAGTTCGTGGAGCTCAAACTGCGCGAACTCGTGGAGAACAACGTGGTCGTGTCCGTCATAGGCGACTACGAGCCGATCCCGGGTGAGGCCAAGGCCGCGCTCGAACGGACGATAGAGGACACCTCGCGCAACACGGGCATGAAATTCATCATCGCCCTCAACTACGGAAGCCGAGCGGACATACTGAACGCCGCGAAGACGCTCGCGCGCGAGGCCGCGGAGGCGGCGGGCGAGGGCGCAAACGCCGCCGCATCAGAGATAACCGAAGCTGACTTCGCCGCAAAACTCAGCACGGCCGGCGTGCCCGATCCCGACCTCATCATCCGCACGAGCGGCGAGAAACGGCTGTCGAACTTCCTGCTCTGGGAAGCCGCGTACAGCGAACTCGTCTTTACCGACGTGCTGTGGCCCGACTTCACGCCCGCCGAGTTTGACCGGTGCGTCGAAGAATATCGGAGTCGCGACAGAAGATATGGAGGAAGAACATGAAGACGCGTGTCAAATCGGGACTTCTCATGGCGCCCCTGCTCGTCGTCGTATGGGTCGGCGGCTACGTCCTGCTCGCGGCCTGCGCCTGCCTGTCCGTATTCGCCGTGCGCGAGTTCTATCGCGCCTTCGAGACGGCGACGATAGGCGCGGACAGGCCGATAAGGCCATCCTTCAAGGTCGGTACGGCGAGCGTCATACTGATGTACGCGCTGCCGCTCATGATAGGCGACATAGGGTGGGCGGTCGTCGCCGTCGTCATGTGCTTCGCGTTGCTGTTTCTCAAGGATGAGCGGAGCGTCACGGACAGCCTCGTCACGATGGCCGGCATATTCTATGTGGCGCTTTTCATCAGCTGCATATATCGTATAGACTTCGAGTTTGCCCCGTGGGCGATGGGGGACGGGGCTTTCACGGAACGTTTTTTCGCGTCGGAGGCGAACCCCAATTTTTACATTCACGGCTTCAGATACAACTTCGTTTGGCTCGCCGTCTTTTCGGCTTTCGCGACGGACATCTTCGCCTACTTCACGGGACGCGCCTTCGGCAAACGCAAACTCGCGCCCGTGCTCAGCCCGAAAAAGACCGTCGCGGGCGGCGTCGGCGGCCTCATCGGCAGCGCCGTCGTCTGCGGACTCTTCGGATACTTCGCAATGCCCGAGTTTCTCGTGCATTGCGTCGTCGTCGGCCTGCTCGGCAGCGTCGCGGCGCAGGCCGGCGACCTGACGGCCTCGGCCATCAAGCGCAGGCTCGGAGTCAAAGACTACAGCAGCCTCATCCCGGGACACGGCGGCCTGCTCGACCGCGTCGACAGCCTCCTGTTCACCGCGCCGTTCGTCCTCCTGTATCTGAGCCTGATCCGCTTCTGGACAGTCGGCGGGGATATGCGTACGCCTGCCTTCGAACTCATATGGCAGTCGATGAACGGCACGATAGATGCGTCGGGAACGGGGCTTTTGGGGATAGGGTTTTAGGATAATGAGCGGAACGATGGATAACAGAGACCGTGTGGGTGAGGCATGAAGCGCGTAGCGATACTCGGTTCGTCAGGCAGCATAGGCACGCAGGCGCTCGAGGTCATAGCATCCAACCCGCGGCGTCTCGTCGCGTCTCTGCTCACGTGCAACAGCAGGGTGGACGTGCTCAGGAGACAGATCGACAGGTTTCGGCCCGAAGCCGTCGCCGTCGGCAGAGACGCCGATGCGGCCGAACTCGGCCGCGAATACCCTCACCTGAAGATTTACCGCGGCGCGGAGGGCATAATGGAAGTCGTCAGCTCGACGGACTGCGATGTGGCGCTCAACGCCATCGTCGGGATCGAAGGCCTCGAACCCACGATGGAAGACGTGAAGAAGGG
>JAISZM010000134.1 GCA_031269205.1 Eubacteriales Family XIII. Incertae Sedis bacterium
AGTTGAACCGCGCATCATAGCCTACGACATGCATCCGCTGTACCGAACGAACGACCTGGCGAAAAAATACGCGGAGGGCGCGAGGGAGCATGCACCCGCGCCAACATCGCCCGCGTCACCATCGTCCGTGCAGGGCGCAGGCGCCGAATCGCCGTCGGGTTCCGGGCAGGGCATTGAATTGTTGCCCGTGCAGCATCACCACGCACACATAGCCTCCGTCATGGCCGAACACGGCCTAGCGGGCCCCGTCATCGGCGTCGCTTTCGACGGCACGGGTTACGGGACGGACGGGACGATATGGGGCGGCGAGATACTCGTCTGCGAAGGCGCGGAGTTCGAACGCTTCTCACACCTGCGCGACACAGACATGATAGGCGGCGACGAGTCCATGAAAGAAGGTTGGAAGTCGGCCGTCTGCCGCATCGTTGATTACAACGCGCAGAACGAACCGGCAGGCGCCTTCGCGACACGAAAAAGCACATCCCCTTTGCGCGCGAACGAACCCGCGAGTGCTTCCGCGGCACAAGAAAGTACGTCCTCTTTGCGCGCGAGCGAACCCGAGGCTGCTTCCGATAGAGCGCGCTGTTTTGACATTGATCTGTCGCCTATGATTGAATACGCGCAAAAGAACGACACGCTCGCGGGCTACGAAGATGAGCGCAAGGCGATAACGGCGGCCTTGGCGGCCGGCGTGAACACGGTGCGCACCTCAAGCATGGGCCGCCTTTTCGACGCCGTAGCTTCCCTGCTAGGCATCTGCCATGTCAACCGATATGAAGGCGAGTGCGCGATCATGCTCGAGAACGCCGCCGCCCGAGTCCCGCGCGCCCGCGACTCGTCGCCCGGTGTATACGCACCCGAAAGCAACTCCGACCCCGAAGCCGCCGAGCTCGCGCTGCGCTTCCACAAAGACATAGCGCGCGCCGTCCTTCGCGAATGCCGCAAGGCGCGCGACGCGCGCGGCGTCGACGCAGTATGCCTCTCGGGCGGCGTGTTCCAGAACAGGATACTGACGGAGGAAGTTCTGCGCCTCCTGCGCGCAGACGGCTTCAGACCCTATTACAACATATCCGTTCCCCCGAACGACGGAGGCATAGCGCTCGGTCAAGCCTACATCGCCATGCGCCGAATTTTCCGCTGTTCGCTGCCGGGGCGATAATAATGATAGAATAGTATTATGTGCGTAGCTTATCCGGGAAAAGTGCTTGATATCGAGGGTCGTATGGCGAGGGTGGACTTCGCCGGCAACGTCGCGCGCGTGAATGTCGGCGTCGTCGACACGCGGCCCGGCGACTACGTGCTCGTGCACGCGGGCTGCGCGATAGAATCCATGAGCGAGGAGAAGGCGATGGAGATACTTGAAATATTCGGGGAGATAGCGGATGCCGCCAATGAGCCGTCGGGCTTCGCTCCGCAGATCTCAGATGCGCGGGTTAAAGGCGGCGCGGAATAATGTATCGTCGTGTGAGCGGAGAGTAGGCCGTGATCAGCATAGACTCAATCGAAACCGCCGTGCGCGGTCACGCGCCGCGACCGATAGGACGGCACGGTTACTCGTCCGTGCTCATTCCTCTCGTCAACAAGGGCGGCGAGCTATACCTTCTTTATCAGGTGCGCGCCGACGAGCTGAAAAAACAGCCGGGTGAGATCGCCTTTCCGGGCGGCAAGATGGAAAAGGGGGAAACTCCCGAGCAGACCGCCGTGCGAGAAACCTGCGAGGAACTTCTCGTGCCCGAAAGCGCGGTCAGGCTCATCGCTCAGCTCGATTACATCGTTTCGTACAGCAATTTCACCATGTATTCGTGCCTCGGGGAGATCGAATCCGGTGCCCTGACCGCAGAGCCGAACAGGGCCGAGGTCAAGGAAACCTTCCTCGTTCCGCTTTCGTTTTTTATCGAAAACGAACCCGAGGTCTATGTGAATCGCGTCGTGCCGTCCATCGCAAAGGGCTTTCCGCTCGAGAAGATACATTTCAAGGACGGCTATTCGTGGCGCGAGGGGAAGGCGACCGTGCCGATATACACGTGGAGAGATCCCGACGCGGGAACCGACCGCATCATCTGGGGACTGACGGCAAGGCTGACGAGCAGCTTCATCGAGCTGATAAAAAAATGAGCGGGATACAGGAAAAAATCGAATACCTGAAAAATTACGACGGGCGGCCGCTCCGGCTCATGGAAATCTGCGGAACGCATACGGCCGGAATATTCAAAAGCGGCATCAGAAGCATCCTGCCGGACAGAATAAGGCTCATCTCGGGTCCGGGTTGCCCCGTCTGCGTGACGCCGGCTGCCTACATAGACAAATGCGTAGAATACGCAAGCGAGCCGGGCTTCGCCCTAGTCAGCTTCGGTGACATGATAAAGGTCCCGGGAAGCGCCGACGCCGGCCTCCCCCTAAGCCTCGAACGAGCGAAGGGACTCGGCGCGCGCGTCGAGCTCGTCTATTCGCCCTTCGACACGCTCGAAATGGCCGAGCGCGAGCCGGATACGATATTCATTGTCGCGGCCGTGGGCTTTGAAACGACGGCCCCGGCCTACGCTCTGCTCATGGACGAGATCGTGAACCGAGGCATAACGAATATCTCCCTGCTGACGGCGCTGAAGTCGGCGTTGCCCGCGATAGAGTGGGTCTGTGAGAATTCCTCCGTCGACGGCTTTCTCTGTCCCGGTCATGTCAGCGTCATCACGGGCAGTCGCGTCTACGAACCGCTCGCGGAGAAGTACGGCAAGCCGTTCGTCGTCGCGGGGTTTGAGGAGGCGCATCTCGTCGACGCGATCTACGAACTCGTAAAATCGGCGAGCCGCGGCACGGTGATCAACCTCTACGCGGAAACCGTCACGGAGAACGGCAACGCGAAGGCAAGAGAGATCGTGGACAAATACTTCGAGCGCGGCGCGGCCGTCTGGCGCGGCCTCGGGCCGCTCGCGGATTCCGGCCTGTATCTGAGGCCCCTGTATATCGAA
>JAISZM010000142.1 GCA_031269205.1 Eubacteriales Family XIII. Incertae Sedis bacterium
GCGGCTGTTACGACATGGTCGCGAAGGCGTACGAGGCCGGCTGGGCCGGCGTGTTTTTCAAGACCGTCGGCATCTTCGTCGCGGACGAGTGCTCGCCGCGCTTCGACAACACGAACAAAGAGGGTCTGCCGTGGCTCGGCTTCAAGAACATGGAGCAGATATCAGACAAACCCACGGAGCAGAACTTCGAGTATATATTCCGCCTCAAGCGAGATTATCCCGATAAGATAATGGTGGCTTCCATCATGGGCGGCTCGAACGATGAGTGGACGAAGCTCGCGAAGATGTGCGAACAGGCGGGAGCGGATCTCATAGAGGGTAACTTCTCATGTCCGCAGATGACGAGCCACGCGATGGGTAGCGACGTTGGAACGAACCTGCGTCTCGTCAAGCAGTACGCGAAAGCCGTCGCGAAGGCCACGGACATACCGTTCATCGCAAAGATGACGCCGAATCTCACGGACATGGTAGCCCCCGCGAAGGCAGCCGTTGATGGCGGCGCGGCCGGAATTTCGGCCATCAACACCATCAAGTCGATCACGAACATCGAACTCGACACGCTCACGGCCATGCCCGTTGTCAACGGAAAATCGTCGATATCAGGGTATTCCGGCGCGGCCGTCAGACCCATAGCGCTCAGGTTCATCGCGAACATGCTTCAGGACGAGCAGCTGGGGGACGTGCACGTGTCCGGCATAGGCGGCATCGAGACGTGGCGCGACGCACTCGAATTCCTGCTGCTCGGCTGCCGCAACGTGCAGGTCACGACGGCCATCATGCAGTACGGCTACCGCATCGTCGAGGACATGATAAGCGGCCTGTCGCACTGGATGGACGAGCGCGGTTACAAAAAGCTCGACGACTTTATTGGCAAGGCGCTGCCGAACATCATCCCCGCAGAGGAACTCGATAGGAGCTACAAACTGCAGGTCAAATTCGACGAGCGCAAATGCACGGGCTGCGGCCGCTGCTATCTGTCGTGCTACGACGCGGCGCATCAGGCCATCATATGGAACGAGAAGAAGCGCTTGCCCGAACTCGACGCCGAAAAATGTGTGGGTTGTCACCTCTGCCTGAACGTCTGCCCCGTACAGGACTGCATCATACCGGGCGAGATAGCGTGGAAGCCGGGCGCGAAACGGCACAAGGTCGTGAAGCAGGTGGCGTTCGACTGATCCGAGGCATCGCGGCAATAACAATAAGATAAAGTCCGATTGTGGAATAACAAAGGAGCGGCGTCAGCCGCTCCTCTTGTGAGTTTGTGATTGTTGTTGTGTCTTTTGCCCGCTTCCGTCATGTAAGGCGCAGGATCTTGCGTGTAGGTCGCGCGAACCGCGAAGCGGGCGATGAGGGCGCGTACTCAGACGTACGTAACCGAATCGCACGCGAAGCGTTCGCGCGAGATTCGCGCAAAAGACAAGCCTTACCTTACTCGATGATGGAGGCCACGACTCCCGAGCCCACCGTGCGGCCGCCCTCGCGGATCGCGAAGCGCAGACCTTCCTCGATGGCGATCGGCGTGATGAGCGAAATCGTCATCTGGATGTTGTCGCCCGGCATGACCATCTCGACGCCCTCGGGCAGCTGCAGATCGCCCGTGACGTCCGTCGTGCGGAAGTAGAACTGCGGGCGATAGCCGTTGAAGAACGGGGTGTGGCGTCCGCCTTCCTCCTTCGTCAGCACGTAGACCTCAGCCGTGAACTTCGTGTGCGGATTGATGGAACCCGGGGCGGCCAAGACCTGCCCGCGCTCGATCTCCGTGCGCTGTACTCCGCGGAGCAGCACGCCGATGTTGTCGCCCGCGCGCCCCTCGTCGAGGAGTTTGCGGAACATCTCCACGCCCGTGACGACCACCTTGCGGCGCTCCTCCGTCAGGCCGATGATCTCGACCGTGTCGTTCACCTTCACGATACCGCGGTCAACGCGACCCGTAGCGACCGTGCCGCGACCCGTGATCGAGAACACGTCCTCGACGGCCATCATGAACGGCTTGTCGATGATGCGCTCAGGCTCGGGAATGTAGTCGTCAACGGCCTCGAACAGTTCGACGATCTTGTCGCCCCATTCACCGGAGGCGTCCTCGAGAGCCTTCAGCGCTGAACCCCTGATGATGGGAGTATCGTCGCCCGGGAAATCGTATTGGTCGAGGAGTTCGCGTACTTCCATCTCGACAAGATCGAGCAGTTCCTCGTCGTCGACCATGTCTACCTTGTTCAGGAACACCACGATATAAGGCACGCCGACCTGTCTGGAAAGTACGATCTGCTCGCGCGTCTGAGGCATCGGGCCGTCCGTAGCCGCGACCACGAGGATAGCGCCGTCCATCTGCGCCGCGCCCGTAATCATGTTCTTCACGTAGTCGGCGTGACCGGGACAGTCGACGTGGGCGTAATGGCGCTTCGGCGTCTCGTACTCGACGTGCGCCGTCGCGATCGTGATGCCGCGTTCTTTCTCTTCCGGCGCCTTGTCGATCGCGTCAAACGCTACAAACTCGCCGAGGTTGTAGCGCTCGTGCAGAGTCTTTGTGATAGCCGCGGTCAGCGTCGTCTTCCCGTGATCGATGTGTCCGATGGTGCCGATGTTTACGTGCGGCTTGGTGCGTTCAAATTTCGCCTTTGCCATTTTACTGATACCTCCTTATATCGCGTAATATACGTTTTTTCACTTAAAAACTATCGCCCGATTATTATAAAGCAAAAGGGCCGACTTGTAAACAGTGCGCAGTATTTTTTTTCGTTCCGCGGCTCACATCGGGCTCACATCGTCACTTTTAGGTATAATAGGGTCATGGAAAATTTACGTTATGCCATAGGGGGAGTGTCCTTCATCTTTGCCATGAGTTGCGCGGGCGCGGCGGCGGTGATGTGGTATTATAATAGTAGTGTAACATTGTCGTTGCGGGTTTCCGATAATTTTGCAACGGTTAAAACAATGTTATAGAGCAATAATGTAATGAAGTCTTTTTGCGGATGGGACGGGAGGAGCAGATGGCTGAAAAAAGCACCTATTACATAACGACGCCGATATACTACCCGAGTGCGAATCTGCACGTCGGGCATACCTACTGCACGGTCATGGCCGACGCCATGGCGCGGTTCAAGAGGCTTCGGGGCTATGACGTGATGTTCCTCACGGGTACGGATGAGCACGGGCAGAAGATACAGCAGATCGCGGAGGAAGTGGGCGATACGCCTAAGGAGTACGTGGATCGCGTCGTCGCGGACATAAAGGAACTTTGGTCAGTCATGGAGATCAGCTACGACGACTTCATCCGCACAACCGAGGATCGGCACAAGCGCCGCGTACAGGAGATATTCCGTAAGATCTATGAGGCGGGAGACATATATCGCGGCGTCTACGAGGGTTGGTACTGCACGCCCTGCGAGTCGTTCTGGACGGACACGCAGCTGCGGAACGCGAAGTGCCCCGACTGCGGGCGCGAGGTGGTCAGGGCGAAGGAGGACGCGTACTTTTTCAAGCTCTCCGCGTACGCGGACCGATTGCTCGCGCTCTACGAGGAGCATCCCGAGTTTCTCGAGCCGGAAACGCGTCGCAACGAGATGACGCGGTTCATAAAGCAGGGACTCGAAGATCTCTGTATATCGCGCTCATCCTTCGATTGGGGCATCGAGGTCCCCATAGAGGAAGGGCAGGTCATCTACGTGTGGCTCGACGCGTTGTCGAACTACATCACGGCGCTTGGCTGGCCGACCGTGGACGGGACTCCCGGCGAGCACGACAAGTACGACAAATACTGGCCGGCCGACGTGCATCTCGTCGGCAAGGAGATCGTGAGGTTTCATTCGATCATATGGCCCGCCATGCTCATGTCGCTCGGCTACCCGCTGCCTAAGAAGGTTCTCGGCCACGGCTGGCTGCTGCTTGACGGCGGCAAATTATCGAAATCAAAGCTCGCCGAAGCGGGTCAGGACAAGGCGAGGCGTAACATCGTCGATCCTGTCGAACTGATAGAGCGGTACGGGGTGGACGCGTTGAAATACTTCCTGTTGCGCGAATACACCTTCGGTCAGGACGGGCAGTTCACGACGGAGACGATGCTGCAGCGCGTCAATAGCGACCTCGCCAATGACCTCGGCAATCTGCTGTCGCGGACGACGGGCATGAACGACAAGTATTTCGGCGGCGTCATAGAGCGGCCGGTCGCGCTGTTTGCGGACGGACCAATAACGTCGGCGGAGACGGCCGTAGACGTGGCCGTAGACGCCAGGGACGGGGAACTCATCGCGCTCGCGCTCGGCGCGGCTGCGAAGGTTGAGCGGCATATGGACAGCTTCGAGTTCAATCGCGCGCTCGAAACGATATGGGAGCTGATATCGCGCAGCAACAAGTACATCGACGAGACAGAGCCGTGGACGCTGGCAAAAACCGACGGCGACAGAGAGAGGCTCGGTCAGGTTCTCTACAACTTGGCGGAGTCGCTGCGCATAGTTTCCGTACTCATACAGCCCTACCTGCATTGGTCGTCGGAGAAGATAAGGGAGCAGTTGGGTCTGGATTCCGGAGCCGTCGTATGGGGCGACGCGCAAGTGTTCGGCCTCGAGGCCGCGTACCGCACGGCAAAGGGGGAGAACCTTTTCCCGCGCATCGACATAGAGAAAGAGTTTGCTTCGATAGCGGAAGGATAATATGATCGTACTGTTTGACTCACACGCGCATATAAACAATGAATCGTATGACGACGTCAGGCGCGCGGAGGTGATTTCCGCCGTCGAAAATTCCGATGTGGGCTACGTCGTGGACATCGGCTTTAATGTCGAGAGTTCCGGGTTGGCGGCGGCTCACGCGGCGTCCTATCCGTGGTGCTACGCAGCCGTCGGCGTGCATCCGTGCGAGGTTTCGAGCATGACGGACGCATCGATAGAAACGTTGCGCTCGCTCGCCGCGAAGAAGGATGTGGTCGCGATAGGAGAGATAGGACTCGACTATCACTACGACGACGCGCCTTCGGCCGACGAGCAGAGGTATTGGTTCGGGCGTCAACTCGCTCTCGGTATCGAGCTTGGTATGCCTGTGACGATACATGATCGCGAGAGCGGTGGCGAGACGCTTGAGATATTGAAAAGCGGAGGGGCTTTCGCGGCGTCCCGCGCGGCCGCGTTCTCGCGGGGCGGAGCGGTTGGCGTCGGGCGAGCTGAGGACGCGAAGCTGTCTGGCAGCGGAGCGCGCGGCGATGTCGACACCGGGCGCGGCAATATAGATGGTGCGCAACGAGTGGACGACGACGGTTTTCCCGACGCGCGTACCTGCTGCACTGTTTCAGCGGAGACGCGGACGAGG
>JAISZM010000155.1 GCA_031269205.1 Eubacteriales Family XIII. Incertae Sedis bacterium
GAGTCTGTTCTATGGGTATCGGTGCAGACCGAATGCAATGTGAGGAGCCGTATGCGTTAATAGCGCACGTACGGTTCTGGAGAGGAGTATTGACGGCAACGTCACTAACTTACTTATGGCGTATAAAGTGAAGCTGAATATTTTTGAGGGGCCTTTCGACCTACTCGTCTATCTCATTGAGAACGCGGAAATGAGCATCTACGATATCAGAATATCGGAGATAACCGCGCAGTATCTGAGGTACATCAGGGGGATGGAGGAGAAGGACGTCATGGCCTACGCCGAGTTTCTCGTGCTCGCCGCGACACTCATAGACATCAAGGCGAAGATGCTCCTGCCGCGCATAACGCCCGAGGGCGAGGAGCTTCCGGATCCGCGAGCCGACCTGACGCAGAAGCTCATCGAATACACGCGCTTCAAGCGTCGCGCTGCCGCCCTCGGCGAGCTGATGGAAGCCGCGGCGCTGAAATTTTCGAAGCCGAGAGAGGATCTCACGCAGTGGTCGGGCGATCCCGACGAGTATCTGAACCTGGAGATGGACAAGTTCATCGCCGCCTTTAAGGCGTTTATTTACAAGCGGCAGAAGAACGATGAGATTCGCCGTATGCGCGATCGCGTCCTGCGCGACAAGGTCAGCGTGGCGACGAAGAAGACGTTCATCGAGCGGATTCTCACGAAAGCGCGAGGTGGTTTGGCGATGTTTCGTGACCTGCTCGCGCCGAAGGCGGACAAATACGACAAGGTCGTGACCTTCGTGTCGCTGCTCGAACTGGTCAAAAGCGGCGCGGTCGGCGTGCGACAGGACGGCAATTTTCGCGAGATTGAGGTGCAGAGAATGAATGTGGGGTCGGCCGAATGAGGGCGATAAACAACAGGAACGAGAGGTCGGTGAAGTGACGACGAGAAAGATGATAAAGTCGGCGTTGGAGTCCATGATGTTCGTGTGGGGCGACCCGCTCGACGCGGGACTCGCGGCGAACGCGATGAATATCGACAAGACCGAGGCCGTGGAGAGCTTTCGTGAACTCATGCGCGAGTACGACGAGCAGGAGCGCGGCATCCGCGTGCGCGAAGTGAACGGCAAGTATCAGTACGTGACCTTCGACGAGAATTACGACTTCATACGCTCTATCGTAACGCCCGCAAAGGAGCGGCGGCTCACGCAGGCGGCTCTCGAAACACTGGCCATCGTCGCCTACAAGCAGCCCGTCACGAAGGGAGAGATAGATTCGATACGCGGCATCCGCAGCGAACGCGTGATAGAGGGCTTGATGAAGAAAGGACTCGTGGAGGAGCGCGGCCGCTCGAACGCCGTCGGCAGACCGATTCTCTACGGTACGACGGATCTGTTTCTGACGAATTTCGACCTGACGACGATCAAGGAACTGCCTCTCATTGAGGATATCGAAGAGGCGATACAGTATGTCCCACCCGTTACGGCGATGGACAGCAGGCAGACGAGCATCGACCTCGAACGTCTGGAATGGGGCGGCGCGGAGTCCGGGCGCGCGGCGTCTGACGACGCGGCGCCGGAGTCTGGGCAATCCGACGACGTGACATCCGGCGGCACGGAGTCGTCCGATGAGTGACATACGTCTCGTCGCTACGGACCTCGACGCGACACTGCTGGACCACAATCATAAGATTCCCGAGGACAACAGGGTCGCGCTTGAACGCTGCGCCGCAAAGGGCGTAGAGGTCGTCGTCGCCACGGGCAGGGCTCTCTCCACGGTGCCGCGGGAGGCCAGGAGTTTGAGCGGCGTCCGCTACCTCGTCTGCGCGAACGGCGCGAATATCTACGATAACGCCACCGAAGAACTTCTCTACGCGAAGTACCTGAGCCGCGAGGCCGTGGAAAGCGTGTGGGATCTCATAGAGAACGCCGCCATCATGAAGGAGATATTCTGGAAGGGCGAACCCTACACAAGCCGCTCGGCCTACGACGACCTCGAGCGTTTCGGCGTACCCGACTGGTTTCGGGACTACGTGCTCTCGACGCGCATCCCCGTGGACGACCTGGATGCTTTCACGCGTGAGCACATAGAACAGATCGAGAACATCAATTTCAACTACGCGAATTATCACATCAGGGACTTCATCGTGAACAGGCTGCGGGTCGACGACGGCCGTCTCTATACTCTCACGGCTTCGCTGCCGTTCAATATCGAGATCGGCGGGATGGGCGTAGACAAGGCCGGCGCGATCGCGCGCATAGCGGAATGGCTCGGCGTGCCGCGCGAACAATGCCTCTGCTTCGGCGACAACAGCAACGACGTATCTATGATCAAATGGGCGGGTATAGGCGTAGCCGTGTCCGACGGCGTACCCGACGCTATAGCCGCGGCCGACTACGTGACGGAGCCGTCCGAGGAAAGCGGAGTGGCCCGCGCCCTAGAGCATTTTGGACTGTAACCGACGTTTGAGTAGTTCCGGTTGAATGACTTAACGTTTTTGTAACACGGATTTCGTTGACAGCCACAATACCTTGTGCTATAACTGGAATACACCACATAGATATTGTTCTGAAAAGGAAAGAAAAATGTTCACAGAAATCCTTAAAAGGGATGGGCGAAGCGCTCCCTACGACATCTCAAAGATAAGCGTTGCGGTAGAAAAGGCGATGAAAGCGAGCGGCCGCACAGGCACGGACGATTGCTCGCGCCTGGCGGATGAGGTTGAAAGTCGGCTGCTCGAGCGGTACGGCGACGACGCGCCGGACGTTGAGTCGATCCAGGACGAAGTCGAGTCCGTCCTCATGGACAAGGGGTATCCTCTCGTGGCAAAGCGCTACATCCTCTATCGCGCGGAGAGAAGCCGCGCGCGGGAGCGCAATACGAGTCTCATGCGTACGCTGAACGAGTTGACGTTCCAGGACGCGAAGGAGAGCAATATAAAGCGCGACAACGCGAATATTGACGGCGATACGGCAATGGGCGTCATGCTGAAATACGGTTCGGAGAGCGCGAAGGAGTATTACGAGAAGTATATCCTCACACGCCAGCAGTCGGAGGCGCACAAAAACGGCGACATTCACATCCATGACTTCGACTTCTACACGCTCACGACGACCTGCAGTCAGATAGACATATTGAAGCTGTTTTCGGGAGGGTTCTCCACGGGGCACGGGCATCTGCGTGAGCCGAACAGCATCCACAGTTACGCGGCGCTCGCGTGCATTGCGATACAGTCCAACCAGAACGACCAACACGGCGGGCAGAGCATACCGAATTTTGACTACGGACTCGCGCCGGGCGTGGCCAAGACATACCGAAAGATATACATTTCGAACTACATCAAGGCCGTACGGCTGCTCGCACCGGAAGTCGAGCTTACGGACGCGGAGATCAGGGGGTTGTTCGCGCGCCTTGAGGAGGAAAAAAACTACACGCCGAGACTTCGCATGAACGGTGAGTACAAGGATGCCGAAGTGGAGATATTTGGCGAGGCGACGAGCGGGGAGGTGGGCGCCGATACGATCGATCGCATCCACGACTTTGTCGTAACGACAGCGGAGAATGAGACGGAGCGCGAGACGCTTCAGGCAATGGAGGCCCTCGTACACAATCTGAACACGATGCACTCGCGGGCGGGAGCGCAGACGCCTTTCTCGAGCATCAATTACGGGACAGATACCACTCCGGAGGGGCGTCTCGTTTCAAAGAGCGTCATGCTCGCGACGGAGGCCGGCATGGGTGGCGGCGAGACGGCCATCTTCCCGATCCACATTTTCAAGGTGAAGGAGGGCGTCAGCTATAACGAGGACGATCCAAACTACGATCTGTTCAAGCTCGCGTGTCGCGTGAGCGCGAAGCGGTTGTTTCCGAATTTCTCTTTTCTCGACGCGCCGTTCAACATCAAGTATTACGACCCGTCGCGGCCGGAAACGGAGGTGTCCTACATGGGCTGCCGTACGCGCGTGCTGGGCAATACCTTCGATCCGACGAGCGAGATAGCGCACGGGCGCGGCAACCTGAGCTTCACGTCGATCAATCTGCCGCGCATAGCGATAGGCGCGAACGGTAACATAGAGTGGTTTTTCGAGGAGCTCGAGCGCAAGATGGATCTCGTCACGGGACAGCTTCTCGATCGTTACAAGATACAGGCGGCGAAGAAGGTTCGCAATTTTCCTTTCCTCATGGGTCAGGGGATATGGATCGGCTCCGAGAAGCTGAAGCTCAACGATGAGATCGGCGAGGTGCTGAAGCACGGGACGCTGTCAGTTGGTTTCATCGGGCTCGCCGAAGCGCTCGTCGCGCTGATAGGAAGCCATCACGGACAGACGCCCGAGGCGCGCAATCTCGGTCTCGAGATCGTAGGGTTTATGCGCAGTTATCTCGACAAGCTGAGCGCGGAGAAGAAGCTCAACTTCACGTTGCTCGCCACTCCCGCGGAGGGGTTGGCCGGGCGTTTCGTGCGCATTGACCGCAAGAAGTTCGGTGAGATCGAGGGGGTGACGGATCGGGACTACTACACGAACGGCTTTCATGTGCCGGTGTATCATTCCATATCGGCGTTTGAGAAGATCAAGATAGAGGCGCCCTATCACGCGCTGACGAACGCGGGGCATATCACGTATGTCGAGCTTGACGGCGATCCGTCGAACAACCTTGAGGCGTTCGAGAGCGTCGTGCGCGCGATGAAGGAGTCGGGCATCGGCTACGGCAGCGTGAATCATCCCGTTGACCGCGATCCGGTCTGCGGGTATACGGGTATCATAGAGGATGAGTGTCCCGGCTGCGGCAGGATTGAGGAGGACGGTGATATCGGATTCGATCGCATCAGGCGTATCACGGGATATCTGGTCGGTACGCTCGATCGCTTCAACGACGCGAAGAGGGCGGAGGAGGCGGATCGGGTCAAGCACAGTATATGATTCACGTCGCGGGCTTTGTCGAGGACTCCATCGTTGACGGGCCAGGTCTGCGTACCGTCGTCTTCACGCAAGGCTGCGACAAGAGGTGTCGCGGGTGTCACAACCCCGCCGCGCAGCCGCTCACGGGCGGCGCGCCCTATTCTCCCGAGGAACTCTTTGATAGGATAACAGCCAACCCGCTCTGTGCGGGGGTGACGTTCAGCGGCGGCGAACCGCTGTTGCAAGCCGCAGCTCTGCTGCCGCTCGCGCGGCTCGTCAAGAACGCCGGTCTGCCGCTCGCCGTGTACACGGGCGACGTGCTGGAGCAGGCGCTCGAACGCGGCGATGAAGCGCAACTCGCGCTGCTCGCGCTCACCGACGTCCTCGTCGACGGCCCTTTCGTGATGGAAGAGAAAACCCTTTCCCTGCCGTTTCGCGGCTCAAAAAACCAGAGGGTACTCGACAGCGCGCGTTCGGTAAGCGAACGCAGGGCCGTCCTCTGCGAGGACGCGGCGTGGTTGTAACTACTCAAACGTCACGCCATTTTCGCCCATGCCGGAACCTGATTGCGATTTTGGCTTCCTCACGTACCTCAAAGTACGCTCCGGTGAGCCAACGCTTTGTATTAGACTCGGCCACGCCTCGCAGCTATCACCCTCAGAACCCGGCCTGAACGAAACTGGCGCGACGTTTGAGTAGTTTTGATTGTACCCTTGAGCAGTAACCGCGTGGTTTCCCCGAGCCTAGTGTTTCCTTTGTAAAGAAGTCTTCGACGTGATATAATTCTAAGGAAATTGAAATCAAGGATACAGACAGATACAGCGGTAAGTATTCAAGAGTAGGACTTTGGAAGAGTGGATAGAAGATTAGATTTCAATTTTTAATTGTACA
>JAISZM010000029.1 GCA_031269205.1 Eubacteriales Family XIII. Incertae Sedis bacterium
TTGACGCCAGCGTCGTCCATCATATATTCCAGGCGCGACGCCGGGTATTCCGGGTTCAGCGGGACGTAGACAGCCCCCGCTTTCAATATCCCCAGAATGGACAGGAGAGCTTCGAGGCAATGGTCGTAGCCCACCCCGACACATTCGCCCGCAGTTACGCCCGCGTGGAGCAGAGAGGCGGCAATACGGTCAGACATATCGTCCAACTCGGCGTAGGTCATTCCACCGGCGCCGACCGCTGCCATGGCGTCCCCTGACCCGGACGCTCTCAGCTTGAGATAATGAAGTACCGTCTCGTCTTTATACATCCTGTCCTCATTTCAAATAGCGCAGAACGAGCATCGTTATATCGTCCGCTTGCTCCGCGCCGTCCGCAAAACCATCTATTTCCTCCTGTATGCGGGAAGTCAATTCATTCACAGAAACATCCCTGTATTTGCCTACCGCATCTTTGAGGCGGGTATCGCCCCAAAGCTCGTTATCCTTGTTTACCGCTTCGGTCACGCCGTCCGTATAGAGATAAAGTACGTCGCCCGGTTTCATTACAAGCGTTTCCTGCCTGTATTTCATCCCCTCCATTCCCGCGAGTACAAAACCAGGATTGAGCTTGACCCACTCAAATTTCCCCGCACGCGTGAGCAGAGGATGGTTATGGCCCGCGTTCACGCAGGTAAGCTCGCCCGTACGCAGATCCAGGTACGCCATGAAAGCCGTAACAAACATACCTTCTTCATTGCTCTCGCAGAGTATATTGTTGACGGTCTCGAAAACTTCTTCCGGGCTTTTCCCCATCTGCGCGTTGTTTTTTATCAACGTCTTCGCTATCACCATAAACAGGGCCGAGGGAACACCCTTGCCGGAAACGTCGGCGATGATCACCGCGAGATTGTCATCGTCTATCATAAAGAAATCGTAGAAGTCGCCGCCGACTTCCTTCGCCGGGCGCATCGTAGCGTACAGGTCAATTTCATCGCGTTCAGGGAACGGGGGAAATATGGAGGGCAGCATGGACGCCTGTATCTTCGTCGCGATGTTCAGCTCCGCGCCGATGCGCTCCTTTTCACTCGTGATCTGCTTGATGTCGCGCACCATATCGTTGATCGTGTGGGCAAGCGTCTCGATCTCGTCGCCCGTGGAGAGGGTGAGTACGCAGTCAAGGGCGCCCGCGCCTATCTCCTCCGCGTCCGCAGTAAGCTTGATGATCGGCGCGGAGAGCTTGTTTGAGATAAAAGTAGCGACGACGACAGTCAGCACGATCATGATGATGAGCAGTATGGCGGTAATGAAGATGGAGTTTCCGGTATAACGGCTCATTTCATCGGCGGCCTTGTCCGCGAACGCCAGTATCTGCTCGCGCGCGGCTTCCGCCGGCGCCGTGACATCCTTTTCCGGCATGATGTAACAGAGCTTCCATCCGGTCATCTCGAGGGATGTCCATACGACAAATACGTTTTCACCGCCTACTTCTGCGGACGTATTCCCCTTGTAGACGCCGTGCAACGTTTCCCAGTATAACGGCAGTTCATGCTCGTTCTCTTGGGTCAGGTCAGGGGCGGATATGACCTTGTCGCTTCCCAGGAGTTCGACCCAACCCGAGCCTTCCATGGACATTTCGCGGAGTTGCCTGTCGAGGTCGTCAATAAGAATGTCGAAACCAAGGACGCCCTTGAAAACATCGTCCGCGAAGATCGGCGCGCTCATAGAGATGTTCAGTCCCCTTCCGCCGGCGTCGCGATAGGTGTCGGAAATATATATCTCGCGGCTCCGCCCGTCGTGAGCGGCATACCACGGTCTGTCGTGTACGGCAAAATCAGGCCCTATAACTTCGGCTTTTTGCAAGGTAGCGTCGTCGTATTGCAGGTTTTGCCCTGATTCGGTAGCTATATAAATCGACGTTATTTCGGGCTTGTCTATCATCAGCAACTCAAATACCCGTTCCGCAGCGCCGAGCCGGTAGGTTTCTTCCCTCAACCCGGATGCGGAGAGCGCAGCTTCGTCGTTCGTCCCCGTTACGTCCGAACCCGGCTCCAGGAACCAATGCATGGCAAGTTCATCCTTAGGTATGTCCAGATAGTTTTTCACACGAACAGGCACGAAAGAGGAAGGGTTCTCATATATATTTTCCACGTAAAGCTTCATTACATTGAGATCGCCCGCATAGGAACCAAACATCTCGTCTATCGCTGCGGCTCTCTCATCCGTCAATGACTGCAGGCCGGATAGCGCAAGCGCCACCAATGATTCGGAACTGTGCCGCGCGGCGAGGGCGCCCAATCTGTCATTGGACGTTTTCTCCATTTTGCGGATCTGGTTCTGGGTCACGACATTCGCGACACCAACGAAGATGATGGAAGAGATACATACCGTCAAAAATGACGTGAGTATTTTTTTGCGAATAGATGTCTTCCTCATTTTTTTGCATTCTTCCTTAAGACTATGATATTGTTGTTGACGCCGAACGTATTGCGGTAATCCACGCTGACGGCGAGCTTCAGGATGATATTTATGCCCATGACGTCCATCTCCTTATCCCCCTCGGCGTTTCTCGCATATTCGACGGGATTGAATTTGGCGCCGGTGTTACGGAGGCTGATTATGATGGTGTCACCTATGATCAATATCCGCACGTTCACATGATCCGGCTTGCAGTTCTCCGTGATCACCACCAGCAATTCTTCGAGAGCGAGAGATATTCGCATGGCTTCGCCCGCGCTCAGCGCGTTGGCCTCCGAGAAGTCCAAAATCCCGGCCGCACATTCGGAGATGCTTTCATATGTCGCAGGAACGATGAACGCCTTGTATGCGCCCTGCCGTTCGGCGGAAAGATCTATGAGGAAAAACCTCGTCAGATCCTTGTTCTTGCGGCACAGTGCCATGCCGACCGCGCAAATCAGAAGGATGGTGATCACCTCCGATATCCAGAAGCTGTGCCACACGCCCGTAAGGCCAAACGTGTTCGTTAAAGGAGAGGCGAACGCCACTACCAAGATAAACTTGGACGCGATTATCAGGTTTGCCAAGGCCGCGCGGTGATTCGCCATATAGAGGTAAATAACGATGTTCAGCAGCAGAGACATAGGAAGATGCAACGAGAAGATGCGTACAGCCGCCTGTGCGGCGGGGCCGGCCACTCCGAATAGCGCCGCTACCCGGGTCGAAAAGACAAAGCAGCATACGGTTATCGCGAGAACAATCGGGCCTCCCCATTTGAACGCCAGCGTGAGAAGCTGTTTCACGCTGGAGGTATCACGTTCCGCGAGGAACACGCCCGCGAACGTCACCAACGGACCCGCAATAGCCCAGATAACCGCAAGAGAGAAAGTATCGACGGAATCGACGACTTTGAATACGCTCAAGGCAGACGAGCCAAAACGCGATGAAAGTATGTTGTTGATGAAAAGTGCGGTGAGAAGAAAGCACAGGTATTCCATCGCGCTCGGGCTTCCCGCCCATATTACGCGGCGCGCCAGCCCTATCGACCCGGGCTCCGGACGCGCTATCTTCAAATTTTCACTCTTTTTCAATAATAACGCGTTGCCAAATATCCCCGCCGCGCCCGAGGAAAGCACCATGGCGACGGCGATACCGGAAACACCGCTTTTCAGCCCCAGCAAAAACACGAAATCCAGTAGGATATTCAGCCCTGCCATCATAAAAAAAACGGCGGCGGCGGCGAAATTCCTACCGTCGAACCTCAGCAGATTGTACGCAGGATAGACCAACATGACGAGTACCCCTCCCGCGCCGAGGGCGCTGACATATTCCTTCGTTTCGGCGAAGATGTCCGGAGTCGCCCCAAGCAGCCTCAGTACGGGGTCGGTAAACATCAAAATCGGCAGAGTCAGCGCTATCGCGAACAGAAACAGCAGGATATAGGAAAGCGTATACGTCTGGTGTACCTTCGCGAACTCCCTTTGGCCGATCAGGTTCGCGCAAACTGCGGTCGCGCCCACGCCGACCATGGCGCCAAGCGCCGCGTACGCATAATAGACGGGCAGGGCGACACCGATCACCGACAACGCGGCGCCTGTGAGCAGTCTCCCCGCTATGATGGCGCTCACAATCTGTCC
>JAISZM010000089.1 GCA_031269205.1 Eubacteriales Family XIII. Incertae Sedis bacterium
ATGAGCGTCGTCAACATCTTGATGAGCGTCGTCTTGCCGGCCCCGTTCGGCGCGAGCAGCGCGTACACGCCCCGCGAAAATTCGAGGTTGATGTCCTTCAACGCGGTGAAATCTCCGTACTTTTTCGTCACGTCCCGTACCGTCAGCATATCAATTCCTTTCCGTTTCGGCAGGCTCGCCCGCTCCTCAGCAGATTGTTTGTTTCGAGCAAAATCACGATACCGATACAGACCGTGATCAGCGGTGCGACGCCCGCGGGGGATTCGCGCATCAGGTCGTCTATTTCCGCGCCGCGCCGCAGGATCAGGACGGGCAGCGCCCCCAACCAAAGGACGGGAAGCAAGGTATATCCCCTCGTTCCTTTCGCGTGAATCAACACGGCGAGGAGCAACGCGGCGTAGACGCAGACGGAAAGGCTCGAATACGCAATCACCCTAAGAACATCGAGGGGCGCGATCGCGGATATGCCGGGGTGCACGGAGGCGGCGAGGGCCAAGGCCGCGTTGACGGCGATGGTCGCGAAACCCGACCTGAGCATCCGCAACGCCGTCAGCCACACAGGCGTATATTTGCAGGACAAAAGCAGGTCGAGCGTACCGCAGAGCCGCTCCTTCCACAACGTGAACAAGTGCAACATCATGAAAAATACGGGCGCGATCACAAATATCGTGGCGAGGCTTATCTCGGGATTGTTGATCACCACGACGAGCCATAGACCGTAAAAACACACGGAAACGGCGGCGGCGAGCACGAGGCAGTCAGCCACGCCCGCGAATACCGTCCTCACGCCGAGCGCGCGACACGCTCCGCGAAAATGGCGGAACGCGCCGCCGCCTACGTCGGAAGTCGCCGCGAGAATCCGTCCCGCCGCGATTCGCATTTCCTCATTCGTCGGCATTTCGATACGCATTTCCTCATTCGTCGGAATTTCGATACGCATTTCCTCATTCGTCGGAATTTCGATTCGCATACGCAACCAAATCCTTTCTTAAACGATTGATAAGCCGGTAGTATGTCGTCTTGACGCTCGCCTCCGGGCGTCCCGTCAGTCGCGCGATTTCGGAAAACCCGTATTCGCCGTAGACCCTCAGCCGAAAAACCTCCTGCGCGGCCGGCGGGCAGCCCGCCAATTTCTCGGTCGCTATCTCCGCGATCCTGCGGTTATCCGCAATCTCGTCGAGCGGGACATCCTCGTCCGAAACCATGTCCTCCAGCAAGGGCACGCATTCGCGCCGGCAGACCGCCCCGCGCCTGTAGTCGATCACCTTGTTCGTCGCGATGCGGTACAGCCACGTTCGGAACGACGCCTTCCCCGAATCGTAACCCGGCAGACCGCGAATCGCGGCGATAAACGTTTCCTGCGTCAAATCCAGCGCGATTTCCCGATCCCGCGTCTGACGAAAGGCATAGACAAATATCGCATCGTAATACGCGAGAATCAACCGCTCCTTGCTCCGCTCGGATCCGGTCAGGCGAATCATCCGGATACATTTCTCATCATCCCTCTGTGCCATGCAATGCCTTTCATAGATATATACGCAGCGGGCGCAAAAAAAGTTTCACCGAAATTATAATACGGTTTCCCCGTGGAATAAAAATATCATAGGCGCAGAGTCCTCGCGCGGGTTGCTCGGAAAGGTTGTATGCAGATTGTATGCAATCAGGGATGAATGATGCAGGTGGTTCCGACCACCGCCCATTCGTAGAGGTATTTGGCCTCGGGTTCCTTCATGTTGATGCAGCCTTGGCTGACCTGCGTGCCGAAGGAGTTGTGCCAGTAGGCCGCGTGATAGGCGTAGGCGCCCTCGAAGTACGAGATGTATCTGACGTCTTCCGTGACGTAGTTCTTCTTCTTGATCGGGTCGTAACCTCGCATATCGTGATGGTCGCGCTTCATGTATATTTTGTACGTGCCCGTGATCGTGGGAGTGAGCTCCTTGCCCGTCGAAACGATGTAGGTCTTGAGTTTTTTGTTGCCGTTCCACAGGTAGGTCACTTGGCGCGTCAGGTCGGTTTCCACCCACTTGCCGAAGTCCGCGCCGATCTCCTCGGTCTCGTAGGGTATCGTTTCGTATTCGGGCGTGAGTTTGATGTTCTTGCCCGCGAGCATATTCTCCTCGATCTGCGCGGCCAGTTCCTCTCGGTTGGCTATCGCGAGTCCTTCCTCGCCTTTGCGCACGACGCGCGCGCCCTTCGGCGCGGGTTCTACGACCTTCACATCGGCCGCTTTTTCGCCACCCTCTGACGCGTTTGTATCGTCGGTTTTATCGGATCCGCTCTTCTTGGATTTTTCCTCGTCTCTTTCCGCGGCCTTCTTTTTTTCAGCGGCTTCCTTTTCCGCGGATTCCATGTCGATCTCCCTCACGATGAGTTCGGGCAGCGGCTTCGTCACGAGTTCAGCCGACGCCGTGGTCTTCAGGAACTTCATGACCTTCTCGTCGTCGACGCCGACATCGAACTTGCCGCCTTCACTGTCGGCCGTAAAGGTTATCCACGACGCCTTGCTGTTTTTCGGAGCCTTGTACGCGACCTCTCCGTCCTTCTCAAAACTCAGTTTCGTCTTTATCGCTTTTTCCGCGAAGTCCTTCGCCTCGTTCGCCATCTCGTCGGATATCTTCGGCATGAGCGGGTTCAGGTGGATGTCGTACTCGAACTCTCCGGCCTTCAGCGCGCCGGCCTTCACCTCCGCGATGAACCTGGCCGTGTCGATAACCGTGCCGACGGCGCCGGGGGTCACGATGAAAACCCCCTTCTTCTTGCTGTATTTGACCTTCGGCAACTTGCTCTTGAAGAGGGCGTCTTTGAAATAAGATTTGATTTTTTTTGCTATCGCGTCGTCGTCGACTATCACGGACAACCCTACGTTTTTCTTGATGAAGGGATTGACCCTCTTGATGAACCATTCGTCCGAGGCGGCTTCGAGCGCGTTCCGCGCCGTCGCGTCCGCGTCGAGGGCTATCCCGATGTCGTCCGCGGTCAGCGTTTTTTCGATGGCCGGCACGGAGGTCACGTCGCTGTCGTTCTTCAACGTCAGATTCATGACGACGCTGTCATAGATGTTCTGTCCGGCCGCGCGCGCCTCGTCGAGCGAGAAGCCGCTCACGTCCTCGCCCGCCAGATAGGTTCCCGGAGGCACGCGGTCCGTGTAATGCTGCCCCGCGTAAATGAGATAAGCGGCAAGCGCGCCCGCAACGCAGGCGATCACGATGATGAGAATTCTGGATTTTTTCAAGGTTGTCATTTTCAATCGCTGTAAAACCGTCATTCAAGTTAAAACAAGCGCGAAGCATCGGAAACAGTTCTCTCCGCTCTGTCGCGTCTGATTATATTATACCCGCTTTATCACCCGAATAATCAAGGGTGGCTCGTTTTTTCGATTATTACGGTCATCGTGCCGCCGCAGACCATGCCGTCGTCCTCGGCCGAGTCCGTCATGTCCACGGTCTTCGTCGTCCACCCGCCTTCGCGGATGATCGTCCGCGCGTCCTGCATGACATCCGATTCGGCGCAGCCTCCGCCGATGGTTCCGGCCGTGCGCCCCTCGTAGCTTATCGCCATCTTCGCGCCGGTTTCCCTCGGAACGGGGCCTTTCGTCGTGAGTATCGTGAGCAGGGCGTCCGCTTCGTCGCCGTGCCGCGCGAGCCATTCGGCTATCTCTATGTCGCAGGTCAGATTGATTTCACTCCCGTGAGCGGCTACCGCGCGCGCGCCTTTCTTGTCGAAGCCCGCTCGCTTTATCTGTATTATCTCGGCGAGTATGGCGACGGATATTTCGGCCGGCGTCACGGCTGCTATCTTCAAGCCGATGGGCGTGTGGACGTCGCCGAGCAATTCTTCGTCGTAACCCGCGTCTTCGAGTTGCTTCAGGACTATGGCGACGCGGCGGCGCGAGCCTATCATGCCCGTGTAGGCCGGGCGTACGCCCTTGAGCACTCCCTCGAGGCATTCGGTGTCGTGCTTATGGCCGCGCGTGACGATGACGACGTAGTCCGACGAGCGCACCTTCACGCGCTCCATGACGCGCGAGAAATCGTCGCAGACGACCTCGTCAGCCTCGGGAAACCTATCCGGGTTCGCGAACGCCGGCCTGTCGTCAAAGACGGTCACGGAGAAGTCGATGAGTTTCGCCATCTTCGTAAGGGCGAGCGCGATGTGCCCGCCTCCGAGGACGACCATGCGGGGTTTCGGTAGGTAATGCTCGACGACAGTAAGCGCGGGGGCGTCTGCGGACGCGTCGCCTTCGATGCGGGTCACCGGTCCGTCGCGCCAGACGCCGGGGCTTTCGAGCAGGGTCAAAAGTTCCGCCCAGGACGCGGGGTCGCTCACGGAGTAGAGCGATTTTTCGATGGTCGCGCCCGCCGTCGCCGTTTCGCCGCCCGTCGTCTCCGGGGCGGTCGTCGCGCTCGCTTCACTCACCACTCCGGCCGAAGCATCCGCGCTCGCCGCGAAATATCGCGATACGACCGCCGCTTCGCGCCCCTCCGCAAGTTCGCGGACAAGCCCCTCGTATAGTTCCTTCGTCGCCATCATGGTATTTCCTTTCACAAAATCGCGTGTCGTCATTTCACAAAATTCCACTTCCAGAATATTATATACCAACGGCCCGGTCTTTATCGAATAAGGCCGTGTAGATTTTGTATAATTAAGGCATGGTGCGAGCTGCGAAGTCGTAAGAGACTTCCACTGGCGAGCGGCTGTAAGCCGTGAGCCTTTGTAAGCTGTCAGAGTATAGCGGGAACTTAAGCCCGCCGGGTAAGGTGTAGCCGA
>JAISZM010000099.1 GCA_031269205.1 Eubacteriales Family XIII. Incertae Sedis bacterium
TCGGGATCAACCTACCGCACAATTTTCTGCGTCCTTATTTCGCAAAGACGATGCCTGAGTTTTGGCGAAGATGGCACGTCACGCTGAACAACTGGTGGAGGGATTATATATTCTACCCCGTCGCGTTCTCAAACCTGTCGAAGAAAATAGGTCGGTATTACCGGGCGCGCGGCAAGAAGAATATGGCGAAGTACCTGCCCGTATACTCGGCGACCATGGTGGTGAGGGTGGTAAACGCCCTGTGGCACGGCGCTAGCGTCAAGTACCTCGCAAACGGGTTTTATAACGGACTCGTCATCATCTTGGGTATGCAGCTTGAGCCCGCTTTCGGGCGCCTCGCAAAATTCTTTCATATCAATACGGAGTGTTTTCTCTGGCAGATATTCCGCATGGCGCGCACCTTCTTCCTCGTGACGGTGGCCCGGCTCATCACGGTAGCCCCGAGATTCCTCGTCGCCGTGTCGATGTTCATGAGCCTCGGCGACGTATTCAGACCCGAAAGCGGCGCCAGCTACCGGATTCTGTACAACGGAGACCTCTTCGACCTGACCTTCAACTACGGCGTCTGGGGAGTGCTGTTCGCGTGCATAGCCGTATGGTTCGTCGCGGACGTGCTCAACGAGAAAGGCATCGTGATCAGGCAGGCGCTTGAGAAGCGGAGTCTCGCCCTGCAGTGGATAGCCATATTGCTGCTCATAGGAGCGGTGGCGATACTCGGCGTCTACGGGCCGCAGTATTCGAACACCGCTTTTATATATCAGCAGTTTTAATTGGCGTAACCGGTGTAACCGATTTGATGCGATTAATATAATTGAAAGGGAGAGACCGAAAGAGGCCATGGCGAGAAAAGAGATACTGATCCTGGAAGACATGATACCGGACGGCGGCGGACAGGTCGCGGAATCGTCCGGGGAAACGCCCTGTCCGCAGCCCGCCGGCGGAAGACGCAGGACGCCAATCAGGATAGTCTGCTTCTGGGCGCTGGTTGCCGTGTTGATAGCGGCCATGAACGGAGTCATTGGCATCGGGGACGACGGGTATGACAACAGGGGCAGGATAGCCTCGTTCTATAGGCAGCCCGAAAACACGATTGACGTCGTCTTTATAGGCGGGAGTACCATGTATCGGGGCTGGTCGTCGATGGTCGCCTGGCGCGAATACGGCATAACGTCCTACTCCTACTCCACATCGGCCCAACCTACGGCGGCCCACCGATTCATAATAGAGGATATCAAAAAGACCCAGAGTCCCAAGGTATTCGTGCTTGGTCTGCGTTCATACCGCAGCGACCCGGAACCCACGGACAGCAACATCACCGGCGCCATAAGAAAAGTCACCGATAATATGCCCTTTTCCCTGAACAGGCTCCACGCCATAGATTATATGCTGGATTCAATCGGCATCGAGACGGACAATCACAATTTTGATTATTATTTCAGTTTTATGTTGTATCACAACCGCTGGACCGAGGGAAAAAAGGCACTCAACATCGGGCCTGACCGATACAACAAGACACAGGGGACGCGCATCGGCAAGGAGATCTTCAGGGTATACGACTTCCCCGTCGAAAAATTATCGAAGCCCACAGCCAAGGCGGCGCCCCTGTCGGCAAACACAGAGAAGAACCTGAACGACCTGACGGATTACCTGAAGGACAGCGGCGATGAAGCAACCTTCCTGCTGCTGCCATACTTGGCGTCGGAACATGACAGGGAGCTGTTCAATACCGTCAAGTCCATACTCGACGAGAAAGGCTTTTCCTATATTGACCTCTTGGACAGCGCTGCGGAGATGGGCATAGACTACAAGACGGATTTTTATGACAAAACGCATCTGAACGTCTATGGCATGGACAAGAGCACACGATTCCTGTCGGAATACCTGATAAGGGAATATGGACTCGAGGATCACCGGGGAGACCCGAAATACGCCGTCTGGGACGACGCGTATGACGAGTATGTGTCGCAGATGAAGGACTACATGGAAAAGGAAGACGCCGCGCCTCCTACTTCTTTTGAAGGCGTTCGATGAGAGCCATGATCGATGCCGCCGAGTTGAAATTCTCCGGATTGATTTCGGCTATCGGGATGTTCACATTGAATGACTCGTTGATTTCCGGAACTATCATCACGACATCGAACGAATCCAGCACACCGCCGTCCACCAGATCCTCCGCCGTCGCAAAGTCCACGTCCGGCTGTATATCGTTCAGTATTCTGAGCAGTTCTTCCATGGTCACCTCCGCTTTCCGGCCGCGCCGAACCTTCCGGATCCAATCACCCGTTCCGCTTCCGGCCGTCCTTTCCGCATATATCTTATCACATTATTGCTTCGCTATGCGCCGCGCGTAGTCCGATATGTGGCGGGCAAGCGACTCTATCGGCGCGTCCACCATGAGGCCGTCGTACAGCGCATATGACGCCCCGTTCCGCTCCGCCTCGTCTATCGCGGCGAGTACGCCCCCGGCGTAGGCGACAGCTTTTTCGGAGGGCGAAAAACATTCGTTGACGATGTCTATATGCCTCGGGGTGATGACGAGCGAACCCGCGAAGCCCAGGGCGGCGGCTTCCTCCTTTTCCGCGCGCAGTCCGTCCATGTCCCTCACGGCGAAGTAAGGCGTGTCTATGGGCTGCACCCCCGCGCTGCGCGCCGCCACCGCAATCATCGCCCGCGGCAGCCGATGGAACAAGGAGCGGTCGTCCGATATGAGCTTCAGGTCGCTGCTGTAGTCGTAGCCCCCGAAGCACAGGGCGACGACGCGCGGCGAGCCCTGCGCGATGGCGGCGGCGTTCATCAGCGCGGACGTGTTCTCTATCAGGGGAATGAGTTTGTAACGAACCTCCTTCACGCCGTGCTCCGTCTCTATGAGCCCGAGCATCCTGTCCATGAACACGAGGTCGTCTGGCGACGTCACCTTCGGCGTGACGAAGCCGGCGATGTCCGGATGCATACCGGTCGCAAGATCGCTCGGCATATCCGGGCTGTCGGGCGCGTTCGTGCGTATGAACGCCGTCCGGCCCGAGACGCGACCGGCCGCCAGCGTCGCCTTAAGCAGCGCCCTCGCCTCCCGCTTGCCTCCCGCCGGCACGGCGTCCTCCAAATCGAAGACGACGGCGTCCGCTGCGGATGAGAGCGCTTTTTCTATATATTCCGGATTGTTCGCGGGAGCGAACAGCATACTCCTGAGCAATAGTTCCATGCGAAGATAGTATCACGGCCCGCCTCCAAAGGCAACTTGAAAAGTCGCGGGCGCTATGCGATAATTCCTTTATGAGCGGCGTCTCGATACAGGCGGTGGCGCGGCAGGGAAAAAGCGATACAAGGAGTGATCGGTCACGGAAGCTAACACGATAGGGCATTATCTCGAGGAATTCAGGGAGGGCGAGGTCATACGGCACGCCCCGTCCAAGACCGTATTCGAGAGCGACAACAATCTGTTCTCGCTGCTCACGATGAACCATCACCCGGTACACACGAACGCTGACTACGCGGCGGATGCCCGGCACGGCAGGATACTCGTGGTCGGCACGCTCGTGTTCAGCTTGGTCGTGGGTCTGACGGTGAACGACATCAGCGGCAAGGCGATAGCGAATCTGGACTACGAGAAGATCGAGCACCTGCTCCCCGTCTTCATCGGGGACACGCTGTACGCGGAATCCGCGGTACTGTCGATCAGGAGATCGGAAAGCAAGCCGGACAGAGGCGTACTGTACGTGGAGACGCGCGGCATCAATCAGGACGGCGAGACCGTGATAAGGTTCAGGAGACACGTGCTGTTGCCGTCCGGAGCCGGCACGGCGCCGGCACCGAAAAGGAGCGAAGATGGCAGATAGCGAAGCCGCGCGCTGGGATAAACGGTTGCTGCTCAGAAGTATGCTTTTTATCACGGCGCACAACGAAAAATTCATAAGCAAGGGCATAGCGTCCGGAGCCGACGCCCTCATCATGGACATGGAGGATTCCGTCCCCGAGGATTCGAAGGACGCCGCCCGCGAACTGATGAAAAAATACCTCGGGGAAGGCGCGTTCTCCGGTCTGCAGGTATTCGTCAGGACGAACCCGCTCGACAGCAGGCATTTCCTGCGCGACATAGACGCATCCATCCACCGGGACATACTCGGGATCATGCCTCCGAAGATACAGTCCAGGGAGGATCTGATTTTCCTCGACAAGCTCCTGACGCAGAAGGAGAACGAATACGGCATAGCGGCCGGGCATTTCAAACTTGCCCCGCTCGTGGAGACGACGAGCGCCGTGCTCAATCTCTCCGAGATCGTCAGAGGGCATGGAAGGATAGTCGCCATAGTGTTCGGAGGCGAGGACTACCTGAACGACCTCGAGGGTACTCATGGGAATCCGCCCATAGCCTTCAACGTCCCGAAGGCCCTCGTAGCGATGGCTGCGAGAAGTCTCGGCATCAGCCCCATCGACACGCCTTACCTCGACCCGCGCGATATCGAAGGCTTCGTGAGGGAGAAGTCCGAGGCCTATGAACTCGGCTTTGCGGGCTCTCTGCTCATCAATCCCAGGCAGATAGAACCGGCCAACGGCTGCTTCACCCCAAGCGGCGAAGACGTCAGGCAGTCGGGCGAGATCATCGCCGCGATAGCCGCCTCAAAGGCGGAGGGAGCGGGTTGCGTGATGCTCGACCGGAACATGGTGGGACCGCCCATGCAGAGAAGGGCCGAGCGCATCATGGGGTTCATGGATTTGCTGGGAGAATAGCGCGGAGCGTTGCGTCACGTCTATCTGACGCGCTGTCCGCGTCAGTTGCGTTTGATAACAGCGCGCAGCCTTCTTGGGAGGGCGGTCAGGGCGCGGCCGAGCCTGTATGAGAACGACTTTTTGATGCGTTCCAGTTCCCTTTGTTGCTTCTTCAATTCGGATATGAGCGCTTTTTGCTCGGAGATTTTTTCTTTGAGTTGTTCTTTTTTTTCGATGAGCGCTCTGTTGCGCCACGCGGGCTGTACGGTCAGATCCATAAACGCCCTGTCAAACGGATTCACACCGGACATTTTGAGCGCCATGTCATCATTGTCGACAAGGTCGTACATCTTTGCGGAGAGATTGCACGTCCCACGAATGGTATGGAAGGCGGCAAGGTATTCCTTTTCCTCAAGATGTGTTCCGGGTTCTATGTCTTTCAGTACCCGCAACATCTCATTCATCGCGACGTAGTACCCATAGACATTGTCAAACGAACGGGGCGTCGTCATGATGCTGCCTTCCCTTATCCGGCGGACATACAGCGGCTTGTCCAAGACAGCCGCGCGTTTCGCCCTGAGCAAGGTCGCGAACACAAACAATCGATCCTCATGTATAATGCCTTCTTCAAAGTGAAGGCCGTACTTTTCAATGAACTCACGCGAGTATATCTGCATGACGCACGACGGCTTGTAATCCTTTGCGTCCCGCATGAACACGAGCAGTTCCGGGCCGGTCATGACCTCGGTGGAACCCGTTTTGCGTCGGTAAGCGTCGCGGAATTGTGGATGCGACTTTTCCAGTTCCGGCGTTTCGTAGACGGTCTCGCCGCCGAAGCACAATATGTCCGTATTCAGTTCATCCGCGCGGGCGATCAAGGTCTCCATCGCTCCCTCCGCAAGCATATCGTCCGAGTCTACAAATAGAACGTATCGTCCCAAGGCGTGGGCAAGCCCCGTGTTGCGGGTCGCGCCCGGCCCCGCGTGTTCGTTATAGTGGGTCTTGACGCGCGCGTCCCCGTTTCCAATGCTCTCGACGATATCCATGGAACCGTCCGTAGATCCGTCGTCGACGCAGACGATCTCCACGCCGTCCGCGCTCTGTGCCGTCAGCGAGTTCAAGCAGTCCCGTATATAGCGCGCCACGTTATATACCGGCACGATTACGGATAGTGTTACATCGGTTTCCTGTGCGTTCATATTCGTATTATATCATTTTAGTTGCCCTGTGTGCTTGCATTGAGTACTTGCATATGATACGCTTTTGCACATGAGAAAAACCCTTCCGTTTGACCGGCGACACATCGTATTGATACTGATTCTCGCGTTTTCCTGCGCGGTTTCCCTTCATTTCGCTCAGGAAAAACAGGGCTTCCATATCGATGAACTACATACCTTTGAGCAGACAAACGGGGATGATTATCGCAGGGCGAACAGTGATCCGGATTTTTATAATGTGTGGCACACGGGCGATGAGGTAAGGGATTGGCTCGCTCTTGATCCCAAGGATAGATTCAACTACGGTCAGGTGATTTTGGACAGCAAAGGGAACACCGCGCATCCCCCTCTGTATTTCCTCACCGCGCACACGATCCGCTCCATATTTTCCGGCGCGTTTTCAAAGTGGGCGCTGATTGCCTTGAACATGGCGTTTTATATCGGCACGATACTCATGCTCTACGCAATGGGGCGTATGCTGACAAGAAACAGGTGGATTCCTCTCATCGCGTGTTTTGTGTATGGCGTCGGCCCGGGCGCGATCAACATGGTGATGTTTTTGCGTATGTACACCATGGCTTCATTCTTCGCGATATGCTTTGCGTACCTGTTGGGCAAAATGATGCTTCGGGGCGATACGGCGGGGCGATTGTGGAAATTGTCGCTGGTCGCGTTTCTGGGCTTTATGACGCATTACTATCTTCTCATATTCGTTTTCCTCCTGTCCGTCGGGTATTGCATATGTTTATTGTTGAAAAAACAGGGAATGAGAAGTTTTTTGAAGAGGTTTTTGAAGTTTGCCGGCGCGATGCTCGTGTCTCTCTCGCTCACGTATCTGTGCAATCCCACAATGCTTCAGGATATTCTCTCCGGCAAGAGGGGTTCGAAAACCGTGCAGATTCTGACGGGCGGCGAAGAACATGCTTTCAATGCCAAGGAAATCTGGAGAGTGCTGAGCGATTCGATGTTCGGCGGCGCGTTCTTTGTTCCGTTCAGCATAGCGTTTGTTCTCATTCTCGTGTTCTTCCTTGGCTATTGCCTGTGGAGACTGTCACCCGAGGCCACACGCGCAAAATACCCGGTTGCTCTCGGGAATATCTTCACAAGATGCAAGGACTCACAATATTTCGGCGTATTCTTGATTCTGTTTTTCTCAATTATATTATATACACTGTTTCTCGCCAAAGTCGCGCCGTACATTTCGGACAGATATCTTTCCCTCGTGTTCCCGGTCACTATGGTGGTCATTCTCATGGCCTTTGATCGTGGTTTGTCGTATTGTGGCAAACGCTTCAAAAGGCCGGTTCTCATAGGATGCGCCGCATTGAGCTTGGTCGTCGCCTGTCTGTTGCCTTCCGGGATGAAATATCTGTACCCGAATAAAGCACTCATCGGTGAATTTGCCGAGGGGTTTCGCGATTATTCGGTCATATATGTCGCGTGTCCCGACAAGCATCCGCAAAACGTGACTACGAGTTTGCCTCTTCTCATGGAATTCTCCGAAGCCTACGTGACAAAAATCAAGCGATTGGAGCGTCTCGAGTCCGATATCGGCGAACTTTCGTCCCCGAACAAAATCGTTGTTGTGGTGGGCGGCGAAGAGGTCATTGATGTAGAAAATGCCATGGACGTGGCCGAAACCGTGAAAGGCTATGCGGAAAAGTACAGCGGTTTTCCTCTGAAATTGCAGGAAAGGGCGTTCAAATTTAAGGATGGGACACGGCGGGCGTTCGTGCTCCAATGACGCGTCTGCCGGGGCGGGGGAAGTAGGAAATATGCGAACCGAAAGAAAACTGTCGATCGTCATACCGGTCTACAACGAGGAAGGCGCGTTGAGACCGCTGTACGACGCATTGATCCGGGGCATGGACAATTGCGCCGGCTTGGGGATCGGAGATTTTGAAATATGGTTTGTCTCAGATGGCAGCACAGACGGTTCGGAGGCAATCATACGAACTCTCATACGGGACGACAGTCGCGTGAAACTTATCGCCTTTCGCAGCAATTTCGGGAAAGCCACGGCGTTGCAAGCCGGATTTCGCCGTGTGGAAGGAGATATCATCGTAACGATGGATGCCGATCTGCAGGACGATCCATCCGAGATACGCGACATGGTGGAAAAACTCGACGAAGGCTTCGATATGGTGTCCGGCTGGAAGGTGAACAGGCAGGATCCCTTGGAAAAGAGGCTTCCGTCCAAGTTGTTCAACGGTGTGACCGCGGCGCTGTCGGGAGTCAAACTCCATGATTTCAACTGCGGCTTCAAAGCGTACAGGAAGGAAGTGGTCGACGGCATCGACGTCTACGGGGAACTGCACAGATACATCCCCGTGCTCGCGAGCCGCAAGGGTTTTCGCATCGCCGAGATCCCCGTCACGAACCACAAGCGGGAGTTCGGAAAGTCAAAGTACGGCGCAGAGCGCTATCTCAGAGGGCTGTTCGATTCGCTCACGACGTCCTTCCTGCTGAGATACTACGACAGGCCGATGCATTTCTTCGGAAAGATCGGATTGTTCCTGCTGATCGCGGGGATCGTCATATGCGGCGCACTGACCGCCGAATGGTTCATGGGTCACAGCATAGGCGGCAGACCGCTTCTGATACTCGGCATCCTGTGCGTCATCCTCGGCGTGCAATCCATTTCGACCGGTTTCATAGGAGACCTGATAGTGGATGCGACATTCAAGAACAGATCCGACGAAAGTTCCATCCGTGAAATAGTCGTTTCCGAGCGGGCGCCCGCCGAAGGGGAAGGCGCATGAAAGACGTGAACGTGGCGATCGTCGCCGCGAGTTTTAACGGGAACAAGGGAGCCGCCGCGATGCTGCAAAGCTCGATCAAGCAACTTTGGAGCAGATACGGGCATCAACTCAACATCAACCTGATGTCAACCTATCCGGCCGACGATAGAAGATTGAACCCCTACGATTTTGTGAAGGTTGTGTCCTGCAAGCCGGGGAAACTGGTCTTTCTCGCCTTCCCGCTGTCGATCGTCTTCAAGCTCCTTTCGTGGCTGCCTCCCGCGAAGTCCCTCTTGAAAAAGAACAAGGTCATAAGAGCATTCTGCGAATGCGACCTTGTGATCGACGAGTCCGGCGTCTCATTCGTGGACTCGCGCGGCCCGGTTATGAATCTGTACGCCTTCGTCACCATAGCGACTCCGCTGTTGCT
>JAISZM010000109.1 GCA_031269205.1 Eubacteriales Family XIII. Incertae Sedis bacterium
CCCGGATATCACGAACGACATGAACACCTTCTTGTCCGTATTGATGCCGGCCTGGAATGCGGACTCCCTGTTGCTGCCGACCATGAACAGGTCGTAGCCCCAACGCGTCTTCAGCAGAATGATCTCGAACAGGGCGACGATCGCCACCACGACTATGAAGCGCGGCGTGACCATCTCGATGAACGGCGCCGGTATGATCGATTTGTCTATGACGTCGACGAGGGCGTAACTCTTCACGCTGATGGTGTTGCCCTTGCTGTACGTGTAGACGAAGCCGGATATCGCGGTCAGCATCCCTATGGTCACGATAAACGAATGCACTTTGACCTTCGCCACCAAAAATCCGTTCAAGGCGCCTATGCCGGCCCCCACCGCGATAGCGCAAGCAAAGGCCAAGGCCCAAGCGCCTAAAAGGGCGCCCACACCGCCCGAGTCCCCACCGAAACTTTTGAAGAAGCGGGTGAACTCGCCCATACAGATGACGGCGCCGGAGTTTATGACCGCCCCTATGGAGAGGTCAAAATTGCCGCCGATCATCACGTAGGTAAAGCCTACGCTCGCCAATATCGGAAGGAGGCACGTAGTCGTAAGCGCCTTGATATTGGAGGAAGAAAAGAAGCTCGGATATGCGAACGCTAGCACTATGAACACGATAATAAGGAAGAGGTATATCCTGTTATCGTTGCCCTTTGCCACGAGGTTGTTCTTGTTGATATTCTTAAGCATCGTCCCTCCCCAGCTTTCTCAGCGATCTGGCGTTGACCGCCACAACAACGATGAAGATGGCGCCGGATATCATCTTTTGCGTGAACGTGCCCACGCCGAAGAGCGTCAGGATATTGCTGATCAGCCCCATGAGGAACACGCCTCCGAACACGCCAATGATGTTGCCGCGCCCGCCCGCGAGACTCATGCCTCCGAGGATGATGGCCGTGACGGCCTGGAAGTCATATCCCTGACCTACGTAGAACGCGCCGACCTTGTTGATCGACGTGATGAACACGCCGGCGAGCGACGCGCAGATCGACGAGATCATGAAGGCGCCCATCACGACGCTCGTCGCCCTGATGCCGGACATATTGCCGACGTCGTAGCTCGATCCGACCACCTTCAGCTGGTTGCCGTATTGGGTCCTGCTCATAATGAAGAAGCACGCGACCATGACGCACACCATTACGACGAGCATGAGCGGGATGTGCCCGAAGAAGTACGTCTGCGCAAGCCCGTTGAACGCCTCGGCGCGCGACACGAGGTCGATGTCCATGATGTTCTTGTCGAGCTTGTACATCAGCGGGAGCAGGAAGCCCGTCTGGTACGTGTCCTCCGTGGCCATATCCGGGTATATCTGCTGCCCCTGGTACGACCACCTCACGAGTCCCTCGAGAATGAAGTTCATCGCCAGCGTCCAGATGATGGCGTTCACCTTCAGTTTACCTATTACCACCCCGTTGATGCAGCCTATGAGCGCCCCCGTGACCACGGCGCCGCAGATGGCGGGTACGAGGCCGTAACGCATGAACTCCACGGAGATGACGCCTGATATCGCCATGACCATCGGTACGGACATATCGCCGTACTTGCCGCAGTAAATCACAAAGGCGACCCCGGCCGCCACCATGCCGAGTATCGACACGGCGGAGAGGATGTTCAGGAAATTGCTCGTGCTGAAGAACTGCGGCGACGCGAAAGCTCCGACTATCAGCAGCGCGCCTATCATGAGGAACACGCCGAACCTGTTGGCTATGGTGGAGAAGTTCGAGGCCCTCAACGGGTTGAACGATCCGCCCACACCGGCGTTTGCGTTAATATTCGACACTGAACACGCTCCTTTCCCCATTGGCCGCGAGCAACACCTTGCTCTCGTCGAAACCGTCCTTTTTCGTCAGTTCCCCGATCAGATGTCCCTGCTTCATGACTATGATGCGATCGGAGAGGGACACGATCTCCGGAAGATCGGAAGATATGAGGAGTACGGATATGCCATCGGCCGCGAGCTTTTCGATGGTCTCGTGGATCAGCTTCTTCGCCCCGACGTCCACGCCCCGCGTCGGCTCATCCAGTATGAGCACCTCCGGCCTGGTCGCCATCCACTTGGCGAGCAGAACCTTCTGCTGATTGCCGCCCGAAAGGTTGGCGGCCGTAAGGTTCTTGTCCCTCGGCACGATGTTAAGCCCCTCATATAGTTCGCCGAGGATCCCTTCCCCCCGTTTCGGGAAATAAAGAAGGCCGCTCGAAAGTTTGGGGATGATGGCCGAGAATATGTTCTCGCGCGCGGTCAGCCTGAGCGTCAGGCCCTCCGTCTTGCGGTTCTCCGTGAGATAGGCGACGCCGCGCTTCACCATGTTGCACATATCCTTCGTCTTGATCTCCTTGCCGTTCAGGCGGCAGACGCCGGCGTCCATCCTATCTATACCGCCGATCACCCTGCCGAGTTCGCTCCTGCCCGCGCCGGCAAGCCCCGCCAGCCCGAGTATCTCCCCCTTGTGTATTTTGAAAGATACGTCGTGTACGAAGCCGTAGTGGGTCAGCCCCTCGACCTCAAGCGTCACGTCGCCAACGGGCTTGTCGACGTGTTTGTAGAAGTCGGACATCTTCTGACCGACCATCATCTCGACCAGATCCTCCTTCGTGACGTCCTTGACCTCGCAGGTGTCGATGAGCTTGCCGTCCCGCAATACCGTGACGCGGTCGGCGATATCGAACACCTCCTGCAGATGATGTGAAATGTACACGATGGCGTAGCCCTTAGCTCTGACCTCGCGGATGAGTTCGAACATCGTCTCGACCTCCTCCGTGGAGAGCGAGGACGTCGGCTCGTCCATTACGAGTATCTTGGGGTCGTCCTTGAGCGCCTTTGCTATCTCTATGAGCTGCGACTCATGCTGGCTGACGCTCCTCATGGGCGTCGCCGGGTCTATCTTGCCGTCGAGCTTGACCAGCTTCAGAACCTCTGTCGTCATCTCGCTGAGCGCTCGCTTGTCGACGACCTTGCCCTTCACGGGTATCCGTCCCGCGAATACATTCTCCTGCACCGTCCTGTTGTAGGCGATGCTCAGTTCTTGGTAGATCATCGCCACGCCCGCCTGCTTCGCGAGCGTGGGGGAGACGAGCCTCACCTGCTCCCCGTCTATGAGTATCTCGCCCGTATAGTCGCTAAACAAGCCCGCGAGCATCTTCATAAGCGTCGACTTGCCCGCGCCGTTCTCCCCCATGAGCGCGTGTACTTCGCCCGTCTTCACCTGGAAGTTGACCTCGTCGACAGCGAGCGTACCCGGAAACCGCTTCGACACGCTGCGCATGTCGAGCATCACCCGGCCCACTCCGCTCTCACGGTCTTTTTGATCCGCCAATATGAGCCTCCCTTCTCACATACGGCCTTATCTTCCGACGCCGTATCTCTTCGCCTCGTCGAACATCGCGACGATGCTCCTCGCGGGTATCTCCGGCAACAGATAGTCGTGAGATGCCGCGACGATATACCTCCCGTACTTGCCGAGGATATCTATTATCCTGCGGGTCTCGGCGCGCACCTCCTCCTCCGTGCCGTACTGCAGCACGACATTCTCGTCGATGCCCCCGAAAAACACGCAGTCCGCGCCGTACTTGGCGATGAGATCCTCGGGCCGCATATTGTCCGCACCTATCTGTATCGGGTTGATGGCGTCCACGCCGATCTCGATAAAATCTCCTATTATCTCGTGGATGTCGCCGCAGGAATGAATGGCCGTGACACAGCCGTACGACTTCGCCTGTTCGATGAGTTTCGCTATGTAGGGCTTGTAGAACTTCCGCCACATATCCGGCGACATGAGGAGGGCGCGCTGGGAACCGAAGTCGTTACCTATGAAATACATATCTATCTTGCCGGGATTCGCCTCGAAGGTCAGGCGGTCAAGCTCGTAATAGAATTCAAAGCATTTGACGATGATGGCCTCGGCCACGGCGGGATGGGTATAGAGCTTGATGAAAAACTCCTCCATGTCCATGACCTCGACGGAATCATGGAAGAAAGGCGCCCACGTGCCGCCTATCACGCAGTAGTCCTTGATCCATTCGTCCTGCTCGGAGCTAAACTTGTAGATGAAGTCCTTGGGATCGGGACGGCCCTTCCATGCCTCGACCTCCGCCACCGTCTCCGCGCCCTCCAGAGGGTGCGTGACAGCCTGTCCCCAATGCAGTCCCGCGCGCACTACACCCCACTCGGTCATCCACGAGCCGTCGTCGTAAGTTTCAAGGGGCTTGCCATTGTAGGCAGGGCGAATCGTTTTGTAATCTATGCCGAGAATATCGTAGATTGACTCGTCGTCTGTCGAAACGCCCAGGAGGCTTCTGATGTTCGCGAAGACCTCGGAAGCGGCGCCGATCCACATTGGGAATCTATCAATTTCAACGTTTTTGAACGGAGCCAGTCCGCGTTCCTTGTGATTCATTCTCACCACACAATCAGATCCACAAAAAGCGTAACGTTTCGCTTATGCCAGATAAATTATCATACATAGCAGACGTTGTCAACAAGTTTTTTGATGCGGGGTTCCCCGCTGGACTCCCAGGTTCACACTGGGCGAGGGCTACCTGTCACTCCCCGCTCACAGCAGGCGGAGGCGTTCGTCCTTCAGCAGTTTCACGTCGCCGCGAGCTTTTTCCAGCTCAGCTAGCAAACGTTCTTTGTCGCGCGGCAGCGTGCCTCTGAGGGAGAGATAGTTCGACGCGTGGTTGCTGCGGAACACGCAGTCCTTCGTCACGTCCGTGTTCTCGAGCAACAGAGCCGTCTCGTCTATGACGCCCGGCGGCGATAACATCTTGAAGCGCCCCGCTTGCACGTCGTCGCAGAGCGGCGCGCCGTGTTCGAGCATAAGCGTCAGCAGACCGACGTACGACGGTTGCGACTCTGATATCATCTTGCCCGTCATCGTCGCGTGGTCGCGCCAGCCGTCCGCGCCCGCCAGGCCGGAGATAAAGGTGACCGACGCCTCGATATCCGCGTCCTCTATCTTGCGGATCGCCTCGGTTATCTCGGCGGCGGTCGCGCCCTTCTTCACGGCCTTCAACACTTCGTCCGAACCCGACTCCGCGCCGATGTATATGATGCCGACGCCGGCCGCGAGCAGCGTCTTCAATTCCTCGGGCGTCTTTCGCAGGACGTCCTGAGGACTGCCGTAGACGGAAACGCGCTCGGCCTCGGGGAAGAGTTCCGATATTTTACCCAATATCGCTAAGAGTTTGTCCGTCGACAGGGCGAGGGCGTCGCCGTCCGCGAGAAAAACACGGCGCACTTCGCTGTAGACGCCGCGCGCCCACTCGAGGTCCTCTATCACCTCGTCCACCGGCCTGACGCGAAAGGTCTTGTCCTTGAACATCGAACAGAAGGTGCAATCGTTGTGGGCGCACCCTATCGTCGCCTGCACGATCAACGAATACGCCTCGCTCGGCGGCCTGAATATGTTGCCTTCGTATCTCACGATAATTTTTCCTTTCTCGTTCAGTTTGTTTATGCGTTGCGGCGGCGCGGAGCGGTCTTGTCCGGCGCTGGGAGCAAAACCGGTGCGATCTGAACGCGTGACAGGACTTGCCCTACCTCAACGTCACGATGGTCGCGCCCTCGCCGCCTTCTCCCGGCCCGCCGGGCCTGACCTTCTTCACGTGCTTGTGCTGCCGGAGCATCTTGCGAAGCCCCGTACGCAGGATACCTTCGCCGCGCCCATGGACGACGGCTACTTCGCCGTAGCCCGCGAGCATCGCGTCGTCGATATATTTGTCGACCGCCATGACCGCGTCGTCGAGAGTGAACCCGTGTACGTCGAAAGACGACGAAACGGAATTCGCCTTCGACAACCGTATATGAGCGCCGCCGCCGGAACCGGAGGCGGCCCCGTACGATCTTGCCGCGCCGCGTCGAGCCGGGCGGCTCTTCCCGCCGCCCGCGCCGCCGGGCGAGTTCTCCTTGACGGATCGCAGATCCGAGAGGCGCACGGTCATGCGCACGCGGCCCGCCAGTATCTGCAGTTCGCCCTTATCGTCCGGAGGGGTGGCGACCTCACCGTCCATCCCCAGCGTGGCGAGATGAACCGTATCGCCCACGCGGAGGGTCGTCGGGTCTATGTTTCCGAAAGAGCGCCCGGAGGAAGTTCCCGCACGCGACGCCTTTCTCCCGCGCTTTCCGCCGTCCTTCGCGCCGATATTTCTGAATTCCCCGTCAAGTCGCCTTATCGCCTTGCGGTTTTCGTCGAGGCGGCGGTAGAGGTCGCCGCGGGACGACGCGCCGCCCTTCGCACGCGCCGCGGGGCCGCTCGCCGCCGCGGAATCCTCCGGAGCCGCGAGATTCGCAAGATCGCCCGCCTCGGTGAGAAGCGCTTTCAACTCCGCTTTGACGATCTCCGCGTATTCATCGGCCTCGGCCAGCTTTTCGAGCGACGCCTCGCGCGTCTTATCGAGAATGGCGGCCTTCTCCGCCTCGAACTTCCGCACCTCGCGATCCAACGTCTCCCGTTCATCCTCAATCTCCGCAAGCGCGCGCTCCGCTTCCCGACGCGCCGCCTCAGCCGCC
>JAISZM010000129.1 GCA_031269205.1 Eubacteriales Family XIII. Incertae Sedis bacterium
AATATACATGAAGTAGCGGAAATGCCGGGTCTCATTCAAATACAGACGGAGTCATATAATTGGTTTGTAAACGATGGATTAAAAGAAGTTTTTTCGGATATTTCTCCGATAAAGAGCTACAGCGACAACCTCATACTCGAGTTTCTCGACCACAAGCTGAACACGCCGGACGATCCTCCCAAGTACAGTCAGGAGGAATGTAAGGAGCGTGACGCGACGTACGCGGCGCCGCTGAAGGTCATAGCTCGCCTCATCAACAAAGAGACGGGGGAGGTCAAAGAGCAGGAAGTATTCATGGGCGATTTTCCGCTGATGACGGAAAAAGGCACCTTTATATACAACGGTGCTGAGCGCGTTGTCGTGACGCAGCTCGTGCGCTCACCCGGACCTTACTTCAGCTCCGAAAACGACAAGAACGGCATAGAGCAGTTCACGGCACAGGTCATCCCGAACAGGGGGGCGTGGCTCGAGTACGAGACGGACGCGAACGGCTATCTGTGGGTGAGGGTTGACCGCACGAGAAAGATCGCGGCCACGACTCTTTTGCGCGCCCTCGGCTTTGGGTCGCAGGAGGACATACTCGCGGCATTTGGCGAGGACTACGAGTCGCTCTCGGCACTCTCGGACATCACGGGCAAGGTCTATCCGTCTCTGACGGCGACCTTGAGCAAGGATATAGCCGAAACCCCCGACGAAGGGGTCAAGGAAGTCTACAAGAAACTCCGTCCCGGCGAGCCTCCCGCTATAGAGAGCGCGAGGACGATGTTCAACAACCTGTTCTTCGACGAGCGCAGGTACGACCTCGCGCGCGTCGGGAGGTATAAGTACAACAAGAAACTCGGCCTGTCGAACAGGCTGACCGATCTGACGCTTGCCGCCGACGTCATAGACCCGTCGACGGGAGAGATACTCGCGTCCGCGGACGACGTCATAAACCGGGAGAAGGCGATAGAGATAGAGAACGCGGGAGTCCGCTCAGTGAGGGTGTACGCCCCGATAGACACGAGACCGTCGAAGGATCGCTTGGTCTTCGAGATAGTGGGGAACGGGTTCGTGAATCTCGCCGACTACGTGAAGCGTGGCGCGGATATAGACGGACTGCCAGACAAGGTGCATTACCCCACGCTGAAAGTCATTCTAGACGAGAAGCTCAAAGGGGACGACCTGATAAACGAACTGAGGAAACGCAAGTCGGAGCTGTCGCCGAAGCACATACACGAGGATGACATCATCGCTTCTATCAGCTACATTCTCGGTCTGCCGTTCGGCATCGGCGGAACCGACGACATCGACCATCTCGGCAACAGGCGCGTCCGCACGGTCGGGGAACTCTTGCAGAACCAGTTCCGTATCGGACTCGCGCGTATGGAGCGCGTCGTGCGTGAGCGCATGACGATACAGCAGGACGTTGACGTGACCACGCCTCAGGAACTCATCAACATCAGGCCTGTCACGGCCGCGATCAAGGAGTTCTTCGGCAGCTCTCAACTGTCGCAGTTTATGGATCAGAACAACCCGCTCGCCGAACTCACCCATAAGAGGAGACTGTCGGCGTTCGGACCGGGCGGTCTGTCCAGAGAGCGCGCGGGTTTTGAAGTCCGCGACGTGCATCGTTCTCATTACGGACGCATGTGCCCGATCGAGACGCCCGAAGGCCCGAACATCGGACTCATCGGTTCGCTCACCACCTACGGGAAGGTCAACGAGTATGGGTTCATCGAGACGCCGTATCGCAAGGTGAACAAGCAGAAGGGCGCCGTTACAGAAGAGATACACTATCTGACGGCTGACGAAGAAGAGACGCTCATCATCGCGCAGGCCAACGAGCCGCTCGACAGCAAGGGAGCGTTCGTCAACAGAAGGGTTGCGTCGAGAGGCCGGGGAGGTGAGATAGACCTCGTGCCGAAGGAGAAGGTGGACTATATAGATGTGTCCCCCAAGCAGGTCGTGTCAGTCGCGACGGCCATGATACCATTTCTGGAAAACGACGACGCGAACAGGGCGCTGATGGGTTCCAACATGCAGAGGCAAGCGGTGCCGTTGCTCGTCACGGACGCGCCCATCATCGGTACGGGCATGGAGTACATCGCGGCGCGCGACAGCGGCGTCGTCGTACTCGCGAAGAACGACGGCGTAGTCGACTACGCGGACGCGAACGTCATCAGGATAATGCGCGACGATCCGGGCGAACCCATCGACATAGAAGCGCTGACAGGCGAGCTGAACAAGTTTGAATCACAGCTTGTGAAGTGGTCGGCCGAGCGTGCGGAGAAGGCGGCGGAGCGCAAGGAACTCGAGAAGAAGCACGACGCGTACGAGAAAAGGCGTGCGACCGCGGAGAATAAGATCGAACGGATCGAAAATAAATTCGAGAAGACGAAGAAGCAGATAAACGCGCAGAAGGAGAAACTGAAGAAGGCCGGGACGGCGGACGACAAGCAGGCGATCACAAACAAGATAGCTGAGATAAAGGAGAACAACAAGGACTCCGAGAAAGAACTGAGAGCCGAAAAGAAGATTCTCGAGAAGGAACTCGATGCTCTGATAAAACAGGAGGTTGAGGATGTAAAGGACGTGAAGAAGATCGCTTCCCTCGACAAGCGCGTGTCGACGCTCGACCTGAGCCTCGGCGACCTGAGCGCGCAGATCACAGCGAAGGAGCGGGAGATCAAGTTTGCCGAGGCGGCCAACGACGGCGGCGTCGACACGTATGATCTGCTGAAATTCAAGCGTTCAAATCAGGGTACGTGCATCAATCAACGCCCGATAGTGTCGAAGGGCGAACGCGTGAAGAAGGGCGAGGTCATAGCCGACGGGCCGTCCACGGACGAAGGCGAGGTCGCGCTCGGGAAGAATCTGCTCATAGGGTTCATGACGTGGGAAGGCTACAACTACGAGGACGCCATCGTCCTGAACGAGCGCCTGGTCATGGATGATGTGCTGACGTCCCTCCATATAGAGGAGTACGAGGCCGAGGCGAGGGATACGAAGCTCGGTCCCGAGGAGATAACCCGCGACATCCCCAACGTCGGTGAGGACGCGAGGAAGGATCTTGACGAGGAAGGCATAGTGCGCGTTGGCGCCGAAGTCACCTCCTACGATATCCTCGTCGGCAAGGTCACGCCTAAGGGCGAAACGGAGCTTACGGCCGAGGAACGGTTGCTCCGCGCCATCTTCGGCGAGAAAGCTCGCGAGGTGCGCGACACCTCGTTGAAGGTTCCGCATGGAAACACGGGCATCGTAGTTGACATCAAGACGTTCAGCCGCGAGAACGGCGACGATCTGTCGCCCGGCGTCAACAGGCTCGTGCGCGTCTACGTCGCGACGAAGCGCAAGATAAGCGTCGGCGACAAAATGGCCGGACGACACGGAAACAAGGGCGTCATCTCGCGCATACTCCCCGAAGAGGACATGCCGTTCATGGAGGACGGCACGCCGATCGAGGTCATGTTAAACCCGCTTGGCGTACCCTCGCGTATGAACGTGGGACAGGTTCTCGAGGTGCATCTCGGCCTCGCGGCAAAGAAGAAGGGCTGGTACATCAGTACGCCCGTATTCGACGGCGCGAAGGAGGAGGACATCATTGACCTGCTGAAGGAGTGCGGCTATCCAGAGAGCGGCAAACTGAATATCAGGGACGGCAGGACGGGTGAGTATTTCGACAACCCTGTCACGGTCGGTTACATGTATATGCTGAAGCTTCACCACCTCGTGGACGACAAGATACACGCGAGAAGCACGGGTCCGTACTCGCTCGTCACTCAGCAGCCGCTCGGCGGCAAGGCGCAGTTCGGCGGACAGCGTTTCGGAGAGATGGAAGTCTGGGCCCTTGAAGCCTACGGCGCGGCCTACACCCTTCAGGAGATACTGACGGTCAAGTCGGACGACATCGTGGGCCGTGTCAAGACCTACGAGGCCATCGTGAAGGGCGGCAACATTCCCGAACCCGGCATCCCCGAATCGTTCAAAGTTCTCATAAAGGAACTGCAGAGTCTCGGACTCGACGTCAAGGTGCTTTCGGACGACGACGAGGAGATCGAGCTGAAGGAATACGTCGACCTCGGCGCATCGTCGGGACTCGAGCGCATGATATCCACGGACAAGATATCGTCCGATGACGACGGCTATTATCAGCTCGCGCCAGGCAAGCCTACGGACGAAGACGACGATGAAGAACCCGACGATGATGTCATAGAACATAATGGCAAGGAATCCGGGAACGACATAAAGGAATAGGAGGAACGGGTGAATTACCGAGATAAAGATAACGAACTGAACAATTTTGAAGCCCTGCAGATAAGTCTGGCCTCGACCGAGAAGATAAGAAGTTGGTCCAAAGGCGTCGTAACAAAGCCCGAGACGATCAACTACCGTACGCTCAAGCCTGAGAAAGACGGCCTGTTCTGCGAGAAGATATTCGGTCCCACGAAGGATTGGGAGTGTCACTGCGGCAAGTACAAGCGCATACGTTACAAGGGCATCGTCTGCGACCGCTGCGGCGTCGAGGTCACGAAAGCCAAGGTGCGCCGCGAACGCATGGGGCATATCGAACGGGCCGCGCCTGTTTCTCACATATGGTACTTCAAGGGCATACCGAGCCGCATCAGCCTCGTGCTCGACATAGCGCCAAAGAAACTCGAAGAGGTTCTCTACTTCGCGAGTTACATCGTCGTCAAGCCCGGAGATACGGGGCTTGAATACAAACAGACGATCACGGAAGACGAGTACCGACAGAACAAGATGCAGTACCGCGACGGTTTCAAGGCCGGCATGGGAGCGGAGGCCGTGCGAGATCTGCTCACGCAGATAGACCTTGACGAACTCTCGGCCGAGTTGAAGTCCAAGCTGAAGGACGCGACAGGCCAGAAAAAGGTCAAGATAGTCAGGCGGCTCGAGGTAGTCGAGGCACTCCGCACGTCAGGCAACCGCCCCGAGTGGATGATACTCGAGGTCATCCCCGTGATACCCCCGGACATAAGGCCGATGGTTCAGCTCGACGGCGGGCGTTTCGCGACATCCGACCTGAACGATCTGTACCGCAGGGTTATCAATCGGAACAACCGGCTCATAAGGCTGAAGGATCTTTCCGCGCCCGACATCATCGTGCGCAACGAGAAGCGTATGCTCCAGGAAGCCGTCGACGCCCTCATCGATAACGGCAGACGCGGTCGCCCCGTAACGGGTCCCGGCAGCCGCCCGTTGAAGTCGCTGTCGGATATGCTGAAGGGAAAGCAGGGACGCTTCCGTCAGAATCTGCTCGGAAAACGCGTCGACTATTCGGGACGGTCCGTCATAGTCGTCGGGCCTGAGTTGAAATTCTATCAGTGCGGGCTTCCGAAGCGGATGGCGCTTGAACTGTTCAAGCCTTTTATCATGAAAGAACTCGTCGGCAACGGCTCGGCTCACAACATAAAGATAGCGAAACGCCTCGTCGACAAGGTCATGCCCGAGGTGTGGGATGTCCTCGACATGGTCATCAAGGAGCACCCCGTGTTGTTGAATCGCGCGCCTACACTGCATCGGCTCGGCATACAGGCGTTCGAACCCGTACTCGTCGAGGGCAAGGCCATAAGACTGCACCCGCTCGTGTGTACGGCCTACAACGCGGACTTCGACGGCGATCAGATGGCCGTTCATGTGCCGCTGACGGTGGAGGCGCAGGCCGAGGCGCGTTTCCTCATGCTTTCGGTCAATAACATTCTTGCCCCGAAGGACGGGTCGCCGATCACGACGCCGACGCAGGACATGATACTGGGTTCGTACTACCTGACTTTGGCGGGTATAGAAGCCGACGACGCCGGCGCGTCTGCGCCTAAGGGCAAGGCGGCAAACAAGAAGGAAAAGAACGAACCCTTCAACCGTCTGAAACTGGATGAGAAGGAGGGAGTCACTTTCTGGCAAAACCCCGAAAAGGCGGCCGCGGATGGTAAGGTTCCTTTCACAGCCTACAGGGCGGAGAAGGGCGACGGGAAGGTATTCACGGATTACGACGAGATGCTTATGGCGTATCGCGCGAACGAGGTGGCCATACACGCGAAGGTGTTTGTAAGGCGCTTTGCGGACGAGAGCGATACGAGGGGCAAACTGATAGACTCGACGGTGGGACGTTTCATCTTCAACGAGAACATCCCCCAGGATCTCGGCTTCGTCGAGCGTGACGAGCCATCGGACGACCGTTACGATCCGTACTCCCTCGAAGTCAACTTCCTCTGCGACAAGAAGGGTCTCGGCCGTATCATCGACCGCTGCTATCGCAAGCACAAGAACACGGATACGGCCATCATGCTTGACCACGTCAAGGAACTCGGCTTCCATTACTCCACGCTTGCGGCGGTCACGATCAGCGTATCGGACATGGAGATACCGAAGGAAAAGGAGAGCATCATAGAGAACGCGAACGCGCGCGTTGAAAAATATGACGATGCGTTCCAGAAGGGCATCATGACGGAAAAAGAGCGCTACGACGGCGTTGTGCGGACATGGACAAGAGCCACGGACGACGTAGCCGACGCGCTCATGGAGTCGCTCGACAAGCTGAACAATCTCTACATCATGGCTCATTCGGGCGCCAGAGGCTCGAAGAACCAGATACGGCAGATCAGCGGAATGCGCGGACTCATGGCCACCGCGACGGGTAGGACCATCGAAATACCCATCAAGGCAAACTTCCGGGAGGGTCTGTCCGTACTCGAATACTTCATATCGACGAACGGCGCGCGCAAGGGGCTTGCCGATACGGCTCTGCGTACGGCGGAGTCGGGTTACCTGACGCGAAGGCTCGTCGACGTATCGCACAACGTGATAGTACGCGAGGAGGATTGCGGCACGGACGAGGGCATCGTCGTATCGGACTTTCGCCAGGGCAAGGAAGTCATCGAGCGTCTGAAGCAGCGCATCATCGGACGCACCGCGTTGACGGATATCGCCGACCCCGAGACGGGAGAGATACTGGTGGAGCAGAACGAGGAGATATCCGAGGACGCCGCGGAGAGGATAGAGGCCGCCGGCATCGAGAAGGTGGCCATACGTTCCGTGTTGACCTGCCACAGTGCCACCGGCGTCTGCGCGAAGTGCTACGGGCGCAACATGGCGACGGGAGAGATCGTGAACATCGGCGAGGCTGTAGGCATACAGGCGGCTCAGTCCATCGGCGAACCCGGCACCCAGCTCACCATGCGCACCTTCCAT
>JAISZM010000182.1 GCA_031269205.1 Eubacteriales Family XIII. Incertae Sedis bacterium
ACCTTCTTGCACGCGGCCGGCACGTTGACCTCGGGGTTCTGCGTTTCGGCGGCCGAGAGGCCGACTATCTCCGAACCTTGGAAGTTGACGAGCGTCCATATCATGAGCGTTATCATGACGACGCCTCCGCGCGGGAAGAGCTGGTGCATGATGTCCTCGCCCATGTTCGGCAAGATCGCCTGCGTACCGACGAAGCCCGCTCCGATATCCGCCGTCATGTCGTTGCCCTCAAAATGCGCGCCGCTGTTCGTTATTCCGAAGAATATGAGTATGCCGAAAATAATGAACAGGATGATCGCGAATATCTTGATGATGGCGAGGATGGACTCCAGGTGGCCGAACCATTTGACGTGGAAGATGTTGATGAGCGTCAGCAGAGCCAACGCGATGATGCCCCAGAGGAACGTGAGCATGGGCGTGCTCTCATACGCGGGGTTGATGTTTTTGATGAGCGCGTTGACGAAGATGGCCGTGGCGAGCGCCTCGGACGGGATGTAGCATACCCAGTTCGCCCAGAAGGCCCATCCTATACCGGCCGACGCCGTGTCGCCCATAAACTCGCGCGTGTAGGACACGAACGAGCCGCGCCGCGGTATGTTGACGAGCAGTTCCGCAAATGACTGCATGACGCCGTAGATGGTGATTCCAGCTATGGCGTACGTTATGAGGATTGCGCCGGGTCCCATCTCGTTGAATGTGTAGCCCAGCTCCAAGAAATAACATGAACCGATAATGCCGCCGAGCGCTATGAGCGAGACGTGCCACGGCATGATGCCGCGGTTCAGCGTCCGTTCACTCTGCTCAACCCGTCTTTCCTGTGCCATATATACCTGACCTCCTTTGTTTATCTGACCTGCAGACCTTACCAAATACTGTTGCCGATAATTTTTTCTTGACTAGGGTGTCACGCCGCCTTTTCATCCTTGGCGTCGTCGACTTTTTTCCACACCAGGTAGAATACCAGGGCGAGGGCGAGCGCTATAGCCGTGGCTATGCGTATGCCCGTCCACATGGCCTCCTGCGAGCCGAAGAGCGTCATGTCGTAATCGTCAGGGAACGACCAGTCCGCCTCATACCACGGCAGGAAGAAACTGCCGCCCACGCCGACGAGACCGAGTATGAGGAAGAGGAAGGACATGCGTTTCATGTCGCCGCGCGCGAGGCGCGTCTTCGGGTTGACGGGGTTGTTCACGGGATCCTTCTTCGCGAGCCCGCCGAAGAAACGCTTCCATATCGCATAGAGCACGGGACCCGTGATAATGCCCGCCATGCCGCCTATGAAGTAATCCGTCCCATTCACGAGGAAGGAGAAGAAGGCGATGCAGATGGGTATGACGCAGATGACGCAGAGGAATTTGTAGCCGCCGGGCGTCTTGAATTTGTAGTCCTCCGGCGGTATCGTCTTGCGGAGCTTCATCGCGGAGATGTAGACGAGAATGTACGAGGACACGAGCAGGAACACGTCCACGACCACGAGCACGGAGAAGTCGATTCTGCAAAGGATGAGGTTGACCACCGCCACGGATATTACGGCCACATAGGGCACGCCGTGCTTCTTGTCCACCTTGACCATGAACTTCGGCGCGAGGTTGTCGTCCGCGAGGGCGAAGAAGCCGCGCGAGCCGGACGCTATGTACGTGTTGAATATGGAGCATTGCGCGACTATCGCGACGACGCCGAAGAATATACCGAGAGCCGGCGCGACGAAGTGTTCGGGCAACGTGGCATAGCCTATGACGCCCTCTCCCGCGTCGGAGCCCCAGTTGAGGAAACTGAATTCCTCGCCCGCGCCTTTGAACGCGGACAGAGCCGCCAGCGTCGGAACGATGTACGTGGCCATGATGATGGGCACGGATATGATCGTCGCCCGCGATATGACCTGCGGGTCTTCAAGCTCGCCCGCAATCGTGGACATCGACTCGTAGCCCGAGTACATCCACATGCCTATCGACAGGCCCGCGCCGATGTAGAAGAACCAGTCGGAACTCGCCTCTATCGGATAGGCCGTGATGGGTTCAAAGGGATTGCCGCCCCAGTTCATAAAGCCGACGACGGCCACCATCGTGAACGCCGCTATGACGAAGATCGACAGCGCGTTCGTCACGATGCCAACATCGCGCACACCTCTGATGTTGATATACATGAACACGAGTATCATCGCGGCCATAAAGCCGTATTTCTGAAGTTCGTTAAAATGAAAGAGGCCCGCGAGGTATCCACCCGCGAGCACTACGTAGAGCGTGTTGTCGATGTAGATGGAGATCGTGCGCCACCAGCCGGCCTGGAAACCCCAGAACTCGCCGAGCGCTTCCTGCACCCACTTGTAGTAGCCGCCCTCCTGCGGTCGCGCCGAACCGAGTTCGGAAGCGACAAGCCCGAAAGGCAAGCCCCACACGAACGGCAGCACGATGAGAAGGATGAGGGTCAGCCCCGGACCCGACTCAGGGATCATGTCCTCGATGCCGTAACACCCGGCCGCGACGAGAGAGAATATCATGAACACCACGGTAAAGGTGCTCATCTTGTGCTTTTTGAGCCCTCTTTCCGCGGTATCCATGGCTATCGTCGAATTGTTGGTATCGTATGCCATATCCACCTCCTGATGTTCATGCCGCACTCCGAAAGGAGCGCCACGCCGCTTAGGGTTACAGCCCGTCAAAGGCGCACCACCTACGGATCGCTACGCAAGCGCGCCCCTAAAGGGGAAGGATTTGCTAAGTTTTGTGTTTGCCTTCATCAAATACTGTGTTGAACAGTATGCTCTAAGTGGTAACCCGCGCCGCGCGACGGCGGCATTGCTCTATCGACTTCTTCCCAATAAATTAAATAAAGATAATTGCTCCGCGCAGCTACGTTCCGCGCTCATGCCGGGGTCGCCCCGGCGACTTACATGTATTATGAGGAAATTATATGTCAAGCCGCGCGCACTGTCAATCTCTCAGGGATTACATTTGTATCTTACAAATATTCTGCAAATTCTTTCATTGAATTGCGACCGCCGCGCGCTCTACAGATCCCGGCGGCCCGTGATTGCCCTCGACAGCGTCTCGTCGTCCGTATAGTCGAGGTCGCCGCCTACGGGAATGCCGTGCGCTATGCGCGTGACCCTGATACCGGACGGACGTATGAGACCGGCCGCGTACATGGCTGTCGCCTCGCCTTCGATGTTCGGGTTCGTAGCTACTATGATCTCGCTGACCTCGCCCGATCCCTGCAATCTGACGATGAGCGAGCGCAGGTTGATGTCGTCGGGACCGACGCCGTCCATCGGCGATATGACGCCGTGCAGCACGTGGTACAGACCCCGGAACTCCTTCATGCGCTCGATGGCCGCGACATCCTTCGGCGTCTCGACGACGCAGACGACGGAGCGGTCGCGCGAGGGGTCGGAGCATATCGCGCAGGGATCGGAGTCCGTGAGGTTGCCGCACACGGAACAGTAGACGAGTTCCTTTTTGGCGACAGTGATGGCGTCGGCCATCGAAAACGCCTCTTCATCGCTCATCGAAACGATGTGGAACGCGAGCCGCTGCGCCGTCTTGCCGCCGATGCCGGGCAGGCGCGAGAGTTCCGCTATAAGTTTTGCCAGAGGCCTCGGGTAGCTGTTCATCAGAAAGGCAGGTTCAGCCCTCCCGTCACCTTCTCCATCTCGGACTGCGATATCTCTTCTATTTGCCGTATCGCCTCGTTCACGGCGACGATGATGAGGTCCTGCAGCATTTCGGGATCGTCTTTGTCCATCACGTCGGGATCGATCTTGACGGAAACGAGTTCTTTTTTCCCGTTAACCGTGACGGCCACGGCGCCTCCGCCCGCGGTCGCCTCCGCTTCTTTCTTATCTATCTCCTCCTGCACGGCGTCCATCTGCGCCTGCATTGCCGCGAACTGCTGCATCTGCTGCGCCTGCTGCATCTGCTGCGACTTGCGTCCGCCGCCTCCGCCGCCCTGCGGTTTCCTGCGACCCGCTTTCATTCCTTTACCCATGTGTATTCTCCTTTTGCTTGGTTTTGATTATAGTTGTGCGTATCATCCCTGAACAGCGTCTTTTTCACCTTTGCTGTCCGACATCTCCACTATCGCGACTTCGAGCAGTACGCGAGGGTGAGGGGACCAGCGGCTGTCGTTCAGGAGTTTGGAGAGGCGGTAGATGCTCGCGTTGATAAACTCGACGCTGTAGGCGTCAGTGCCGCGGCGAATCTCCGCTATGCTCTCCGCCGAGCGGCCGACGACGCGCTCGGGGTTCTTCACGAACTTGATGAGCAGCGCGCTGTGGAGCCAGTCTATCCATTCCTCGACGACGCGACGCTCCTCCTTGCCTTCGGCGAGTATCTCGCTCAGCTTCACGAGAGCCTCGGCCGTGCGGCCCGCGTGGACCTCTTCTGTCAGCGCGGCCACGGCGCTGTCGCCCGGACTGCCGAGCACGTCGAGGACGAGTTCACGCGTGAGTTTCTGCTCGCCCGAGGTCACGCACTGTTCGAGCAGGCTCATGCCGTCGCGCACGGAACCGTCCGCGCTCCGGGCGAGCAGAGCGAGCGCGTCGGCGTCGGCGTCCACGCCGAGTTTGCGCGTAACGGCGGCCATGCCGGCTTCGATCTCATCCGCGGGTACGCGGCGAAAGTCGAAGCGTTGGCAGCGCGACAGTATCGTCTGCGGGAGCTTGTTCGGCTCCGTCGTGCAGAGTATGAACAGTATGTTTTCGGGCGGCTCCTCAAGCGTCTTCAGCAGGGCGTTGAAGGCCTGCTTGGAAAACTCGTGTACTTCGTCGAAGATAAAGACGCGCTTGCGGCCGAGCTGCGGCGGGTAGACGAGCATCTCCCTCAGGTCGCGCACGTCGTCGACACTGTTGTTGGACGCGGCGTCTATCTCGGCCACATCCACAAAGACGCCGTTTTTTATCTCGACGCAGTGCTCGCAGACGCCGCAGGGCCGCGCCCGGCCGTCCTCGGCGATCTCGCCGTCGCCGCCGTTCAGGCAGTTCACTCCCTTCGCGAGCAGACGGGCTATCGTCGTCTTGCCCGTGCCGCGCGTACCGCTGAACAGATAGGCGTGGCCGACGTTGCCCGTCCGTATCTGGCTTTTCAGCACTCTCACGATGTGCTGCTGACCGAGTATTTCATCGAAGGTTTCGGGCCGAAAGCGCCGGTATATCGCTATGTATCTGTCCTGACCGTCCATTATAATTATCTGTCTCCCGCTCGCCTTATTATTATAATAATAGAGTTTTTCCGGTAATGAAACCGCGCGGCGGCTGTCCGGATGTGATCTGCGCCTATCACGGATTGACCCATACCGCAGAGAACCGCGCATACGCGTATATGCCGCGGGCGAGACCGGATTGGACCGCGGCACACAACGTGATCCGCTTATCGCTGCTCCCTTCCGGGCCTGACGAGGTTCACGGGACGCTGTTGCGCGGGACCCGGCCTCGCCCGAGGCACGTCCCAACAACTCAGTATACTAAACCATGCGCGCCGGGTCAACGAGAACGTCGTATTCTTCGCCCGTCAGGAGTCCCGACGCGAGCGCCGCTTCGCGCAGGGTAGTGTCCTCGGCGTGCGCGCGCTTCGCTATCTCCGCGGCCTTGTCGTAGCCGAGTTTCGGCGTGAGCGCCGTGACGAGCATGAGGGAGTCTTCGATGTGTTTCGCTATCACGGCCTCGTTCGGCCGGATGCCGCGCGCGCAGTTCTTCGTGAACGACGCCACAGCGTCCGCGAGCAAGCCTATCGACTGCTGCGTGTTGTAGGCGATAACGGGCAGATAGACGTTCAGTTGCAGCGCGCCCTGCGAGGCCGCGAAGCCTACCGCGGCGTCGTTGCCGAAGACCTGAGCGCAGACCATCGTCAACGCCTCGCACTGCGTGGGGTTGACCTTGCCGGGCATGATGGAACTGCCGGGTTCGTTCGCGGGGACGACGAGTTCACCTATGCCGCACCTCGGCCCGGACGACAGCAGACGGACGTCGTTCGCTATCTTCATGAGATCGGCCGCGATCGCCTTCAGCGCGCCGTGGAGGTTCACGACGGCGTCCCTGCTCGTGAGGGCCTGGAATTTGTTCGGGGCGGTCACGAAGGTGTGGCCGGACAGCTCCGTGATCTTCGCGGCCGCGAGCGCGGCGAACTCCGGATGGGTGTTCAGCCCCGTGCCGACGGCCGTGCCGCCGAGGGCGAGGCGTCTGACGGGGTTCAAGGCGGAGAGTATCATCTCGCCCGTCTCCGACAGCATCGCGCTCCACGCGCCGATCTCCTGGCCGAGCGTCAGCGGCGTCGCGTCCTGGAGGTGCGTACGGCCTATCTTCACGAGTCCGGCGTACTCGCGCGCGAGCTTGTCAAGCTCGAGGCGAAGCTCGTCTACGGCGGGCAGGAGCCTGTCTTCCACGGCGCTCACGGCGGCGATATGCAGGGCCGTCGGGAATACGTCGTTCGAACTCTGACCCCTGTTGACGTCGTCGTTCGGATGCAGACCCGTGAGTCCCGCGACGACCTCATTGACGTTCATGTTCGTCTGCGTGCCCGAACCCGTCTGCCAGACTGACAGCGGGAATTCGTCCTCGAGTTCCCCCTCCGCGATCCTGTCCGCGGCCCTCGCTATCCTGTCCGCCTTGTTCTTCTCTATGACGCCGAGTTCCGCGTTCGCGAGGGCGGCGGCTTTTTTCAGGACGCCGAAGGCCCTGATGATGTCTTTCGGCATCTTCTCCTCGCCTATCGCGAAATTCTCGAAACTGCGCTGGGTCTGCGCTCCCCAGAGCCGTTCGGCGGGTACTTTGACCTCGCCAATGCTGTCTTTTTCTATTCTGTAATTTCCCATAAGACGCTTCCATCATACAGGATTGTCCGCCATATTACAACTTATGTTGGGAGGGTAAATTCGCCGATCTCTTTCGCCTTTCGATGTCTAGCAAGGGTATGAATGATGTGCGAGAGTTTTATATGAGAATGGTTCGCGGGCGGTTTGTCGGGGATTCACCGGGAGTCCGCTTCGGGCGCCGCGTCAGGGAATGTGCGAACGGCGTGCCCGGCGTACTTCTACAACGCGTGGATGGTAGCATGGTTCAACGTATGAAAAGCACCGAATATCGCAAGGCGGGCAAGGGCAGACCAGCGCTGTCGGTATTCGCTTGCGGTCTCGCCGCTTTCATCGTGACGATGGGATTTGTGTTGTTCTCGTGCAAGACCTCTTTCGATCACATTCCGCGGCAGCTTTACGGGATCGTCTACGACACACGAAAGGTCGCGGGACTCGTCGTTCGCGACAAGGCCGGCGAGGTCTACGAGTCGGAGACCTCGTTTATCTTTGAGAGAAAGTACGGGGGAGAGGCTGTGAGCGGAGGCAGGATGGATTTCACCTTTTTTCTGGACGTCGCCGAGGGGTTTGACGAGAGCGACGTATCGTTCGACGACCCGAACGTCGCCTGCGACATCGGCCCGGCTAGGGGGAGGACGATTTCGAACGGCCTGAACGTCGATCGCCTGAACATCGATCGCCTGAACGTCAACGCGGGCGCAATCGCGGACGGTTGGCGCAGGCTGACCGTCCACTGCGAGGATTTCGATACGAGCAAGGCCCTTACCGTAAAGCTGCGCTACTCCGCCGAGGCACTGCTCCTGCGAGACGCGGCGGCGGGCGATTATCGATGGGATGTCGACGAGTATACAG
>JAISZM010000193.1 GCA_031269205.1 Eubacteriales Family XIII. Incertae Sedis bacterium
GAGCGTTTCGTGATCGCCCAGCGCTGAGCGTCGTCCGTAGCTGAGGTCATTCCCGTCTGGACTATCTCGCCGTCCCGCTCGGTCAAAAGCCGCCCCGTATGGGATGAGCGCAGTATGTGGAGGCCGTTTCCCGCCTCTAGTATCTGAAAGCGCTGACCCATTCCTCCTTTTTTCTTTGAGGCGATGATCGCCGCCCCTTCGGCGCGGGCGGATCCCTTCACGTCAAGGCATAACCCGGCGTCGGATTTCGGGACGAGGCTTACGATCTTTCCGATGAAGTCGCCTGAAAGGTTGGATTCGGGTACATTCGCCGTTTTCGCTTCTTGTGCCGTAGCGCTGTCCGCAAAGGAAACGTCCGGAAGTAACGTGAACAAGAGCGCGAAAGAAAGCGCCACCGCCGCGACAGTCCGTAGGCGGACGTGCAAAACATATTTTGTTGAAAGCAAGTTGTACATAATAAATTATGGGCTTTTCGGAGCGTTAAACCTTCCGCAATCATATCGACGGAGAACAAGAGACCCATCCCCCAATTCCAACGTATAATATAACAGAAAAAAATATCGCGCGCAAGTTTCCGCGTTCAATTTCAGAAAATCGTCAGGAATTTTAGTTCGCTACAAAAAATAAATGGCCGTGAACGATTGATTTTTTGCGGAATTTTTTGTAACATATTCATACCATAATATTTCACACCTATACATAAGCGAAGTCAACTAACAGAGTCTGATGCAGGGGATAAACTATGACTACGATCAAAACCTCAATACGTATAGCCGTCGCCGTAATGCTCGTTCTCGCGATGGTTCTGGCGACGCTCTATGTTCCGTCGGCGCAGGAGAGTTCGCTGTCCCACGCGGGAGCGACCGCCGCGTACGCGGACGAAACCACTCCGGGCGCGGTCACTCCGGGCGCTGTCGAGGCGCCGGAGGATATTTCACTCGCGCAGATCGCGCCGATAGACGACATCGTCTACAACGGCAAGACAAAAAAACCGTCTCCGAAGGTCACCTTCGGCGGCAAGAGTCTGAAAAAAGGCGTGGATTTCACGGTCAGCTACAAGAACAACAAACTGCCCGGAAAGGCGACGCTGACCATCAAGGGCAAAGCCCCGGACTATACGGGAACGCAACAGTTCACGTTCAATATCATCGTCGAAACGCCTAAGAGTTTTAAGTTAAAAGCAACCACCGATTCGGTGGACGCTTCGTGGAAGAAGGCGTCGGGCAAGGTCACGGGCTATCAGATACAGTATGCGGAAGACGCAAAGTTTACGAAAACGAGAAAGACGAAGACGCTGACGTCGCAAAAGACGACGAAGTATTCCATAGACAGACCGTATTACAAGCGCAGTTATCACGTCAAAGTGCGCACCTACGTGAAGGTCGGCAAAAAGAACTATTACAGCGCCTATACCGCGGTGAAGATGAAGACGACGAAGGCCGCGTCCTGGTTCAAGAGCGCGTCCAAGAACATCGGCAAGAATACGAAGTGGATCGAAACCGATCTGAGCAAGCAGGTCGTATATCTGCATAAGGGGACGAAGATCGTCAAGACGTACGCCGTTTCGACGGGCAAGCCCGGGACGCCGACCATCCGCGGGACATTTCGCCTGTATAAAAAGATACAGTTGCACGACATGATAGGTATTGACCCGAACACGGGCAAGCAGATATATCGTACGCCGAACGTCCCCTGGTCGTCGTATTTCAAGGCCGGCTATGCTTTCCACGGCGCATACTGGAATCCGCAGGTCAATATACCTCTGGGAGAAAAGAGGACGCCGCGGAGCCACGGCTGCGTCAACATGCGCATAAAGGACGCGAAGTATCTGTATAATTACGCTCCCATCGGCACGCTCGTCATAGTCCACAAATAGAGCGACGACGGAGCGCGAATAGTGGTATCGAGAGGAGGGTCGTGACCCTCCTCTTTTCCAACCTATTCGCCGCAAACGCTTACAAAAACGTTCAGCGTTTCTTCACGCTTTATATCTTATTGCGCTGAGTGCGGACGCGGGTTATAATAATAATTATCTGAAGTGTTTGTCGGGCGTGGTGCCCGACGCCGTTCTGCGGTCGGGGTTCATATTCAGAAGGAGAGAGTATTCGATGGCAAAGATTCTAATAGTGGACGACGCCGCATTCATGCGCATGATGGTGAAGGAAAATTTAAAGAAGGCGGGATTCAACGAATTTGCCGAGGCGGGTAACGGGGAAGAGGCCATAGAGAAGTATGAAGCCGAGTCGCCGTCGCTCGTGCTCCTCGATATAACCATGCCGGTGAAGGACGGTCTCACGGCTCTTCAGGAGATACGTGAGAAAGACCCCGAGGCAAAGGTCGTCATGTGTTCGGCGATGGGTCAGGAGAGTCTCGTCATCGAGGCGATCAGGCTCGGCGCGCTCGATTTTATCGTCAAGCCGTTCAAGCCGGAGCGTCTTCTGCAGACGGTCAAAAACATTATAGGTTAGCGGGGAAAGCATCTGGGTGATAAGGGGGTCGAGATGGTATTTGAGCACAACCTCAACAAAGAACGGCCGATGAATCTCGTGCGTATCGTCGCCGAGGAACTTTTGCCGTCCGTCATGAACAAGCTCAGCGTGGACGATACGGAGGAGAACAGGGAAGATATTCTCGCGCTCGCGCTGAACTCGATTCCGACGAAATACGTTACAACGGAACAGGGCAAACAGTACGCGCAACTCGTGGAAGTGTATAAATTGCAGTATGAAACGGATATCACGGCGGCGCTCACCAAAGCGTCGCTGAAGGTGATGAAAAGTCCGAGAGGTCCGAGGGGAGAAAAGTGATAACATCTTATACGGAACTGAGCGACGAATATATAGACGTCCTCAAAGAGATAGGCAATATCGGCGCGGGAAACGCGGCCACCTCGCTCGGCGTTTTGCTCGACGAGGATGTGAGCATCAGTGTGCCCAGTGTGAGGATCGAGGATTTCAACGACGTGGTCAATGCCATCGGTGGCTCCGAGGAGATGTGCGTGGCCGTACTCGTGAACTTTTCGGGCGAGGCTAGGGGCGTGGTGCTGTTCATCCTCTCCATCAAGGACGCGAAGGGCATCACGGGCATCCTCGCGTCTGAGGAGGACGACGGCTCGCCAGGCCTGTCCGATATGAAACTGTCGGGCATAAAGGAACTGGGCAACATACTCGGTTCATCCTATCTCGGCAGCATAGCGACGCTCACGGGCATGAAGGTCAACTTGTCTATCCCGCATGTGGCGATAGATATGATAGGAGCTATACTGGCCGTACCCGTCTCCGAATACGGAGCGGCGGATAGCAAGGTGATGTTCATAGATGAAAGTTTCAGCACTAAGGAGCGAAGATTCCACAGTCATGTCATAATGTTCACGGATATCGAGACTCTCGGGAACATCATGGATCGGCTGGGGTTGAGTATATGAGCGAACAGCACGTTGTGGGAATTTCTGACCGCAAGGTGGCGAACGCCCCCGATTCCATCGTTACGTACGCGCTCGGGTCCTGTGTGGGGGTGACGCTCTACGACGGGAAGACGGGAATAGGAGGGCTGGCCCACATCATGCTGCCGGACAGCAGGATGATTTCGGGTGGTGATAAGAGCAGGATGAAGTTTGCGGATACGGGCATAGAGGATATGGCCGCCGAGATGGTTTCGCACGGCGCCGATATAAAGAACGTGACGGCAAAACTGGCGGGTGGCGCGAATATGTTCAGGTTGTCCGACGATAGCCTCATAGCGAGCATCGGGCGTCGCAACGTAGACGGTGCGAGGGCTGCGCTCGGTAGGCTCGGTGTACGGATCGTCGGCGAGGATGTCGGCAGCGATTACGGGCGGACGCTGCTCTTCGACCTCGACACGGGAAAGGTCAAAGTGCAGTCGCTCGGAAAGGGTAGTAAGGAGATATGATGCGCATGGCCGATGAATTATTCACGGAGAACGAGGACAGTCAACACGGTCGATATCTGACGTTCACCCTCGATGATGATGTGTTCGGCATATCGATACGCTTCATCAGGGAGATAATAGGGATACAGAACATCACGAAGGTTCCCGAAACGCCCGACTTCATCAAGGGCATCATCAATCTTCGAGGCAAGATCATCTCTATCATAGACGTGAGGCTGAAGTTCGGCAAGGAGGAGATACCCTATACGGAAAGGACATGCGTCATCGTCGTGGAGATGAACGGCATGATTGTCGGCCTCATCGTTGATAAGGTGGACGATGTGCTCACGATACCGGACGAGGACATAGCCTCCGCGCCCGACGGGCGTCTGGGCTTTGAAGTCATGTACATCGAAGGTATCGGTAGCGTCGATGATCAAGTCCTGCTGCTGCTTGACCTCGACAAGTTCCTTCGTTCCGACGAGGTGGACGCCGCGGGTCGCGCGGCCGGATCGGAGGCGCTCGAGGCCGCGCCGTCAGGCGCGGACGGGCCGAAAGAGTCCGACGCCGCCGTGACGCCATAG
>JAISZM010000097.1 GCA_031269205.1 Eubacteriales Family XIII. Incertae Sedis bacterium
CTATGCGTGAAGCCGATGAGGGAAAGTTCGTTACTAAAACGCTTGACGAACTTTCGGCGATGGAAGAATGAAAATCAACTTTACCGAAACGGCATTGGGATTGTAGACGCAGTTATTAAAAAAAATGTCATAGTCGAAGTCATTCGAGAACGTTGTCATTTCAAATCTTTCAAGCTTGGTCATTTTGTAGTGAATTTTATGATACGGATTTCAGTTCATTCTGCTTGATTGTACAACTTCGTAATTAGCTCCAAAGTAGTCGCGTCCGAATTGCCGTCCGTTTTTCAGCATGTCCATATTCAGAAGATAGCCCTTTTGGATATACTCCTTCAATGTTGCCGTTGCCCATTGACGGAAGCGCGTCGCTTTCTTGGAATTGACTCGGTAGCCCACAGCGATGATTGCGTCGAGGCTGTAAAACTCAGGGCTGCGGCTCACCTCACGCTCACCTTCGGTTTGAACTATTTCAATTTTTGAAACAGTTGCTTCCGGGGTCAGTTCGTCGTCGTAGATATTCTTCAAGTGGCGGCTGATGGACGGCACCATCGCAAAAAGCCGTCGGCGCGGAATGAATCCGCGCCGAGCAACTACCAAGTATAAAGTTTTCTTACGTCAGAGTCTCTTTTGTGCTCCCTTTGTGCTGGGGGTGGTTCTCTTCATCTCGTCTGCCGTCCTTACGCGTACACTTGGGGAGGGTAAGGCAGAACCGTTCCGTCCCCAAGCGTCTGCTTTTTTAGTGGTTTCGAGTTCCCGTGCGCTATTGCGGCATGAAATGATATACCTCATAACCAGCGTTAGGATCGTAACTGACATTAGAAGAAGGATTAACAATATCGCCAATCCTAGTTGGCTCATTTATGGCGTTGATTTTGTACGTGACAACGATTTCAGGCAACCCAATATCGGCTCCTTCAGGAGATAGCGAGAAAACAAATCCATCCGCCGTGGCTGCCGTGGCACCGACGCCTCGCTGGGCAACGGCAGAATAATGCCACGTGCGCTCTTCGAGAGCAGCGGTACTGTCGGCAGGGAAAGCTTCGCCTATCAAAGCGGCCGCTCTTCTAGCGTACGTGTCATAATCTTCTTCAGTAGCAAAATAAGAAATCAAACCAATCTCAAACCTCGTCGCGTTAGTGCCCATGTTGCTTCCAACTTCAAATTCATGTAAGGCGTTGCCATTGTCAAAGACATGGCTAGTAATCTCGCCGTTGGCATAGGCTTCGTTGAGTACCGTCCGAATAGCTACCATGTGGTTCCTTGCCTCGGCGATGTACTGCTTGTCCTGCGCCTTGGCGATGTAGCCCGTCAGCGCGGGGATGGCGATGGCCGCGAGTATCGCGAGGATGACGAGGACGACGATGACCTCGACGAGGGTGAAGCCCGCTCTGCGCCTATGCGGGCGAGCGATCCGGGTCGGACGCAAAAAAGGCGCGCTCAGCGCGTCTCTGCCTGTTCCTAGCACTCTACATAAGTAAGAAGATGTCAGGTCATGAAATCTATGCCCCCCCCCCTATGGGAAACTTTGCCGGTAAGTGTTGTTGTACGCATGGTAACCATTCCTTTCTGTGTAATCTGCAAGCGTGTTGTCTCACCGATCAGACAATGCGCGGAATCAACGGAGCAACAATCCTACTCAAAGTATATACCCAAATATCCGGAATGTAAACATCCCTGATTTATTGCTTCGGCGTCAGGTACTTTGTAAGCTTGTCCAGCATATCCGCGTAGTCTATGGGTTTTCCTATGTGGTCGTTCATCCCGCAGCCGAGGCAACGCTCCACGTCCTCTTTGAACACGTTGGCGGTCATGGCTATGATGGGGATTGAGGCGGCCCAGGGCTTGTCCAAGGTCCGGATGCGCCTCGTGGTCTGGTAGCCGTCCATCTCGGGCATCTGGACATCCATGAAAATCACATCGTAGGGCTGGTTCGCCAGGGCGATCTTCTCGAGGGCCTGCACTCCGTTTTCAGCGCATTCGATGTTGATGCCCGTCGGCTCCAGCAGAGCCAGCACGATCTCCTGGTTGATCTGTACGTCCTCAACGAGTAGCATCCTGCGCCCGGGGAAGCGCACGGACTCCGTCTTCTCGGTCTTTTCGACGTTTGCGCTGCCGATACCCAGATACTCATTGATGATATTGATGATGTCGGAAGGGAACAGGGGCTTTGCGAGGAAGTCGTCTACCCCGGCGGCTGTCGCTTCATTCTTGATCTCGTTCCAATCCACGCCGGAGATCATGATGATGATGGTGTTCTGCACCGACGCGCGCCTGATCCTGCTCGACAGCTCGATTCCGTCCATTCCGGGCATCTTCCAATCGATGAAGCAGATGTCATAGCGCCGATCCCCCTCCAGCAAAGCCAGCGCCTGTTCGGCGCTTTCCGCCACGTCACAGCTGATACCGGCGTTTTTCGCGATGGATGAGAAAAACTCCAGTATCTCCGGAGCATCGTCCACCGCCAGAAGCCGCAGATCGTCCCGGTTCATCGCGGGGATCATGCGGGAACGGCGCGGCGCTTTCACGACAGGCGCTTTGAAGGTGAAAATGAAGCGGGAGCCATGTCCGTATTCGGATTCTACCCAAATACGTCCTCCCATCATCTCCACGATGTTTTTGGAGATGGCAAGACCCAAGCCGGTGCCACCGAATTTGCGGGAGGTGCTGCTGTCCGCCTGCTCGAAGGATTTAAAGAGGCGCTGCTGCTGTTCCTCGGTGATCCCCATTCCCGTGTCCGTCACCGCGACCTCGACGGTACACAGTCCTTCCTCCAAGGTTTCCAGCGAAGCGTCTACGCGTATGCTCCCGCGCTGGGGGGTGAACTTCACCGCGTTGGAGATCAGATTGGTCAGAACCTGGGCCAGTCGTTGGGAGTCTCCCTCCAAGACGGGCGGTATGTGGTTGTCGATATGTATGGTGAAGTTCTGAGCGCGCTCGTCCACGCGGAAGGTGACGACATTCGCTACCTTGCGCAGCATCTTCTCAAAGCTGAAAGGTACGGGTGAAAGCTCAAACTTGCCGGATTCGATCTTTGACATATCGAGGATGTCGTTGATGACTCCCAGCAGATGGTTGGACGCGCCCGCGATCTTGTCCAGACAGTAATCCTTGCGCTTCGTGTCGTCGGCGGCCTTGGCGATATTGGTCATGCCGATGATAGCGTTCATGGGCGTCCGCATCTCATGACTCATGTTGGCGAGAAAATCAGACTTGGCGCTACTGGCGTTTTCCGCCTGTTCCTTCGCGCTCATCAACTCCGAAATATCGTGCAGGAGCATGAGGGAACCTTCCACATCCCCCTTTTCGTCCAGCATCGGCTTGAAATGGATCTGATAGAAAAGGCTTGCCCCCGTGTTCCCGATGTCCAGACGCTTTTCCGTTACGGCAAGCTCCTTTCGCGCCATCGAGTCCTGATAGAAGAGGTCCAAATTCGTCAGACCTTCCTCCGACAGGAAGGTGCCGAATACCTCCCGGTAATGCCGCCCCTCCGTCTGTTTCCGTCCGGAGAAGCCTGCCAGGGCCAGAAATGAATGGGTGCAGTAGGTGAAGCGGCCTTCCTTATCGAAGAGCAGGATGATGTCCGGGCTGTTCTCCAGAAGCAAGTTCATGTAGCGTTCCTGCTTTTTCTGCTCGTTGGACATCATGTTTGTCACGCTTTTTTGCGCCGCGCGGATGGTGATATCCCGCTCCTGCTGCAGAAGCATGTTCTTGATTTGCCTCGCCTGCTTTTTTGTCTCGCGAGTCAGCTGCTGAATCGTTTTCTCATACTGTTCCCGCTCAGTTGCGGAGACTGGCGTTTGCATTCAAGTCGTCCTCCCCTTACATTATTTTCAGAACACGCAGGCGGTAAAGGAGAAATTGTGAAATTTGTTGACCACCTTCCCCGTCGAATCATAGACGGGACAGAGCTCTCCCAATCCGTAGTTCAACAAGTACGGAACGCTTTCACCGACGGCGTTCTTGACGATGTCCATTTCGGTAGTCAGCTCGTTGCCCATGGTGACAAAGCGGGAGATACAGGGGAACATCAGCAGTCCTCCCCGCTTGCCGGTGGCCAGGATCTCCCGGATAATGGCTTCGGTGGTTTGTAGAATATCGTCCGCTTCAAGGGTACCCACCGCCAAGGTGGCGTCCACAGGGACGCGCCCGCCGCAGACCAGAGCGCCCTCGTCCGTGACGGTATAAGGCCCCAGAGCGATCGGCTGGGATCCGTCGTGTGAATCGATGATCAGCGGCATCACGCTACCGGCCATGATCTCCTTTTTCATCTCTATGCCGATGGACGCCATGTAATCCTCCGTAGGCATGTCGTTGATCTCCTGCAGCAGGCTGCCGTCGGCTTTGGTTATGATGCCTTTGTATTTCTGCGCCCGATCCTTCGAGATATGGGCGACGAAAAAGGCGGGGTCGACGTCGCCCCACAGCAACAGCAGCGCTAGCGAGTCGCGGCTCGCTTCACCATTGCACAGCGTGTGGGAGTAGATAGAGTCGGCCGTGCTGTCACAGGCTACCGTCCCGAACACCGGGGCGCCCGAAATGGCTTCGGACAAGGCGTCCATGACAGATTCCGACGAAACGGTCTTGGACGTCGGCAGGAAAGGTATGGCCAGGGCGGGCTTCCCCCCTTGCGGCAGACGCGCTCCGTCCACCGCCGTTTTCAGCGCGGCTGCGGGATCCTCCTCCAGGGCGGGCGCCCAGCCGGCGCTGAACTCCACGTCGTCGCTCGTAAGCATCGCGATACAGAGCATGAACATATCGCTCTCGCCCGTAACGCTGTTGCCTATGGTGGTGCATCCCACCACGTCGAAGGGGATATGGTCGGATATATACTGGGCGACGCCGGTGTCGACGAAGTCTGAATGGCAGGACAGGATGCCGACAGAGTGCTTGAGCTGCGTCTCCTCAAGCTTTAATTGCTCCAGTATCTCCTCAAGCGCGAGTTGTTCGTCGTCGACTTCAAGCGTGTACGCAGTCATCATTTTTATCATTGTGAACTGACTTCCTTTCTCTATGAGCCCCGATAGGTGTTTCCTCCATCACCGTACCGTCAATATTACCGTATTTTCCGCCGTAAATCAACGTGTGCGACCGGGATTCTCCTCTACGCTGCTTTCTGAGGGACTAATAAAAAAGCCCGCGGTTGATGGAAGAACAATAATTCCGGTTGGTGGAAGAACAATAATTCCGTTCCTCTAATGCCCTTGTCGCGGTATAATAGCAGGGTAGGATAACGGGGTAGAGTAACATGGGACGACCCGAACCCGCCTGTCGCCCTAGGCTTTAGGAATTTGATCGCTTTCGACTGTGCCGCTATGATTACCATATACACCGCTAGAGAAAACGTAGATAAAGACAGATTCATGTTTGAACGCGTCGCGAGCGCTCTGAAGGAGCGTCGCGTCTTTCTCATCGTGCCTGAGCAGTCGACCCTGCGCGCGGAATCGGATGCGTTCGGTTATATGAACGCGCCGGGGTTTATCGATTTCGATGTGCTCAGCATGACGTCGCTCGGCAGGCGCGTTTTGGAGGATACGGGATACCGACCCGTCGAGGCTCAATCAGCCGCCACAACCGCCGATTCCGGCGTCGTCGCCGAAACTGCGGAGTCCGGTCTTCCCGGTGAAGGATTCGCCTCCCCCGCTTTCATCAGCAAGTACGGCAAGTTCATGCTGCTTTCGCGGATACTGTACCGGCGCGGAAAAGAGCTGAGGGCTTTCAGCCATATCCGCCATTCGCCAGACTTCGTGGAAAAATTGAACGACATGATAGCGGAACTGAAAAACCACAATATCACACCGGAGGGTTTGAAGGATATCGCCGCGGAGATAACGTCCGATTCGCTACTGAAGCGTAAGATCGAAGACGCGGCCCTCATATACGAAGGCTACGAGAGGGCGACGGGCGACGAGTATATGGACCAGACCGACTATCAGAAACTCTACACCTCAAAGATAGGGTCGGCGTCGTTCGTGCCGGATGCGGAGTTCTGGCTCTCGGGTTTTGACTATCTCTCTCCCACCGTAGCGGACACGGTGATGGAGCTTGCTCTGCACGCGGCCTCCGTGAACGTCGTATTGACGGCCGACGCAGGCTGCGAATACGCGCGACAGGGAGACAAGCGGCGTTTCCCCAAGAGCGATCCGCTGTTCACGCTCACGAACGGGCTTGCCGCGGATCTCGCGCGGCGAGCGAGCGAGTCGGGCGTAGAAGCTAGGATAGAACCTATCCCGTCGGATGCGGCGCCGGGCTATCTGCGCGCCTTGGCGCCCGAGATCGCTCATATCGAGAAAACCCTGTTCACGCGCCCTCACACGCCGTTCACGCAGAGCGTTCCGCCGCGTGATTTCGGCGCAGCCTCGCGAGCGACTGTCGATACTGCCGCGCAGTCCGCCGTCTCCGATTCCGTCGCGAGCGCCGCCGCCGACTCCACCGCACGGCCTCCGACGCTCCGCCTCATCGCTGCGGCCAACTACTACGCGGAGGCTGAGACCGCAGCCGCCGAGATATGCGGCCTCGTGCGCGACGGGCTTTACGCGCCTGATGGCGGCAGAGACGAGATCAGATACCGCGACATTCTCGTACTCTGCAACGACATGACCGAGCGCGGCTCAATCATAGGGCGCGTCTTCCGCCGTTACGGCCTGCCCGTGTTCATGGACAGACGGCGCGATGTCGAGCACAATCCCGTGATAGAATACCTGCTCGCGCTACCGCGCATAGCTTCGTCCGGTCGCCGGTACGAGGACGTGTTCACGCTGCTGAAAACAGGGCTGACGGACATAACCGCGGACGAAATCGATGAACTCGAAAACTACGTCGTCACATACGGCGTCAGGGGAAAGAGATGGGATAAGGCGTTCACGTTCGGGTTGAAGCGCAAGTATGGGGACGGCCATACGAAGGGCGAGTACGAGCAGGAGGAATTGGACGCGTTGAACGGCGCGAGGATCAAGGTCGCTTCGCTTATCGGAGGATTTGAAGAGGGTTTCAAGGCGGGGCGCACGGCGCGCGCGAGGACGGAGGCGTTTCTCACGTTTCTGACGGAACGCGCGCAACTGCCTGAAATGACGGAACGATACGCGGCGGAACTTGAGGGCGCAGGAATGCTCGAGTACGCGGCGGAGATGTCCGGCATGTGGGACGTGGCCAGGGAGATACTAGGCCAAATGTCCACCGTGCTCGGCGACCTCGACATGTCTCTGAACGAGTATGCGGAGGTTCTGCGCGCGGGACTCGACTCCGTGCGCATCGGCGTGCTGCCGACGGCCGTCGATCAGATCGTGCTCGGCACCATGCAGCGTACGCGCAGTGGAAGCGCGAAAGCGGTATTCGTGCTCGGCGCGAACGACGGCGTGTTGCCCGCGTCCGCTTCGGATGGCGCTCTGTTCAGCCAGGACGAAGTGTACCGACTCGCCGATGCAGGACACAATGTCGCGCGCACGGAGGACACGACGCATATGGAGGAGGAACTCGCCATCTACCGAAATTTCTCGAAGCCCCGCGCGCTGTTGCGCGTCAGCTACGCGGCGTCCGACAGCTCCGGAAAGAACATCAGGCCATCTCCCGTGTTCGAGCGCCTGTGCCGTCTTTTCCCCGAGACACCGACGGAAAAGGATATCGGAAACATCTCAGAGAAAGCTTCACCGAGTCGCTCGGGCGACCCGCGAAGAGGTGTCTCCGTGCCGTTCGCGGAGAGACTGGTCGGCATACAGCACCCCGATCAGGCGCTCGATCGCCTTTCCGAAAGGATGAGAGCGCAGGTGAGGGAGGAGTCTTTGGGAGACGTGTGGGCAGCCGTATCCGACTGGTACCGTGTGAACAGACCCAACGACTTTGCTCGCGTTGAGGCGGGGCTAAACTTTCGCGGCAGGCGGGAGCGCGTGGACGCGAAGTTTGTCGAAGGACTCTACTGGAAGGTCACGTCGCCGTCGGCTCTGGAGCGATACAGCCGTTGCCCCTTTTCGTGGTTTATGTCGTATGGACTCAACCTCAGGGAGCGGCGCGTGGCCGGCATGGACGACATGGGTATCGGCGACGTCTATCACAGCGTACTCATGCGTTTCGGACAGGAGTTGTCCTCGGACGGCCTGTCCGCCCGCGACGAAAGCTCGCGATGGCGCACGATCACGGATGAGGAGATAGACGAGACGGCGCGGCGTCTCACATCGGAGGAGTACGCGAAGCGTTCCGCGGCGGAGGATGTCGCTATTGACGCTGCGCTGGCCGCGACGGAGACGTACCGCATGGAGAGGGTGAGCCGTACGGCCGCACTGGCGGCGCGCGTATTGACGCGACAGATCAGGGAGGGCGCCGTCGACGCCATCTATTTTGAGTCCTCCTTTGGGGAGAACGGCGACTTTCCGTCCCTTGTACCCGGACAGGCAAATCGTCTGCGGGGTGGCATACGAATAGAGGGGCGTATCGACAGAGTGGACGTACTGGACGGCGGCCGCGCGCGCGTCGTCGACTACAAGTCGGGAACGCAAGCGTTCAGCGCGCCCGACGCCACAGCGGGATACCAGCTCCAACTCATGTTATATCTGCAGGCCGTGGCGGAACACTATGAACCGGTGGGGGTGTTCTATTTCAGGATCAAGGAGCCGCGCGTCGAGGACGACGGCGACACGGATGTCGCCGCTGCCGTATCAGACAGCATGAAGCTCGACGGCGCGGTTGTGGACGACGCGCCCGTTCTCATCGCGATGGGAATGAACCCCGCAGGCAAGGCGAAGAAGGGTAGAATGGAGAAGGATGAGTTCGACGCGCTGCGGAACACCGTGAGCGACCTCGTCGAAAACCTCGTAGGCGACCTGATGTCCGGTCGCATCGACGCCGACCCCAAGACAGCCGTCAAGTTGAAGACGACCTCTTATCGAAACATGAAAGCCTGCGACTACTGCCCTTACGGAGGCATCTGCAACTACGATGTTACGCTCACCTAAAGCGCCAATGCTCGGTGCGTCAGATTACACTCCCTTCTGACACCCCCATGGAGCAGCTGATTTCGAGATTGTTGTCGGTCATGAATTTGACGCCCCATTCGTACATATCCGTCAGAATCGGCTTCAGGCTCAGTCCCAGTTCGGTGAGAGAGTATTCCACCTTTGGCGGGACGACGGGATAGACGGTGCGTATCAGCAGGTTTTCGGCTTCCAATTCGCGAAGTTGCTGTGTGAGCATACGGGGCGTCGCCTGCGGGATCAACGCGCGAAGCTCGCCGTAACGAAGTGTGCCGTTCATCAGATGCCAGAGGATCAGGCTCTTGTATTTTCCGCCGATCAGTTTCAATGTCGCCCCGACGGGACAATTCAGATCCGTGCGGTTGGTAGACATAAAGCGCCCCTTTTTAGTAACGACTGCACGGACGAGCATGTCCGAATCGTCACCTATAGTATCGTTTTTGATAGTATTGCACAAAATAGTGCGTACTTGTTTTTATTTATTATACCGGCATAATATTAATATGGCAAGTCTGAGCGGGCAGATGCGAAAGGGCGACAGAGGTGAACGATGGATAGTCAGGTATTGAATATCGGCGGCATGACCTGCGCCGCCTGCGCGCAGCGGATCGAAAAAAGACTGTCGAAGATGGAGGGCGTGAAGAGCGCCTCGGTCAATCTGGCGACGGAGAAGGCGACCGTGGTCTACGAACCCGGCGAGGTTCGCGTGTCCGCCATGAAGGATGTTATCGAGAAACTGGGCTACAAGGCGCTTGAACCCGTGAAGACCGGCGCGACGGACGAGGATCGGAAGCGGAAGCAGAGGGAAATACGCATCATGTGGACGAAGTTCATAGTCGCCGCCGCGTTCGCGATCCCCCTGCTCTATATCGCGATGGTCCCCATGATACAAGTCGTGCGGCTGCCCTTCCCCGGCGACCTTGACCCGATGAAGTATCCTCTCATATACGGGCTTGTCGAATTGGCGCTCGTCCTGCCCATCATCGGCGTGGGGTATCGATTCTACACCGTCGGTTTCAATGCCCTCTTCATGCGCAGCCCCAACATGGATTCGCTGATCGCCATCGGAACGACCGCGGCGGTTACTTACAGCACGTACAACCTGTTTCAAATATGGCGCGGAGACCTTATGGCGGTGGAGGCGCTGTACTTCGAGACGGCCGGCGTCATCATCACGCTGATCATGCTCGGGAAGACGCTCGAGGCGGTCTCCAAGGGACGGACGGGCGAGGCGATAAAAAAGCTGATGGGGCTTGCGCCCAAGACCGCCATCATTTTTCGGGACGACGCCGAGAGAGAAATTCCTATCGATGAGGTGGAGATCGGCGACATCGTGATCGTGAAACCGGGCGCGAAAATCCCCGTTGACGGTACGGTGCTCTCCGGCTTTACCGCCATCGACGAATCCATGCTGACGGGCGAAAGCATCCCCGTCGACAAGAAGGAGGGAGACGCGGTCTACGCGGCGACCATCAACGCGAACGGGACGATACGGTTTCGCGCGGACAAGATCGGCAGCGACACGGCGTTGGCGCAGATTATCAAGTTGGTGGAAGACGCGCAGGGCAGCAAAGCGCCGATTGCGAAACTCGCCGATATCATATCGGGGTACTTTGTCCCGGTCGTGTGCGCCATCGCCCTCGGCGCGGGAATCGCGTGGTTCGTTTCGACAGGGGATCTCTCCTTCGCGGTCAAGGTGTTTATCGCCGTGCTCGTCATCGCCTGCCCCTGCGCGCTCGGGTTAGCGACGCCCACCGCCATCATGGTCGGTACGGGAAAGGGCGCGGAAAACGGGATACTCATAAAGGGCGGCGAGGCGCTCGAAACGGCGCACAAAATAGATACCATCGTCTTCGACAAGACAGGGACTATCACGGAGGGAAAACCGACGGTCACGGATATTATTACAGGGGAAAACGTGGAAGATGAGGACATCCTGTCAATAACCGCATCCGCGGAGAGAGGCTCCGAACATCCGCTCGGAAGGGCCATCGTCAATGAGGCGGAGGAAAAGGATCTTTCGCTACCCGCCGCGGAATCTTTTGTGGCGCTTGCGGGAAGGGGGATAGAGGCGAGGATAGGCGACGTGACGGTGCTTGCCGGAAATCGGAAGCTCATGGCGGAAAGGAACATCCCGATGGTCGCCTTTGAGGCCGCAAGCGAGAGGTTCGCGGAAGAAGGTAAAACGCCGATGTATGTAGCTTTGGACGGAACCCTCGCGGGCATCATAGCCGTGGCGGACGTGGTAAAGCCGTCGAGCGGAAAGGCCATCGAACGTCTGCACGCGATGGGCGTCGAGGTGGCGATGATCACGGGCGATAACAAGCGGACGGCGGAGGCGATCGCCCGCGAAGTCGGGATAGACAAAATCCTCGCGGAAGTGTTGCCGCAGGACAAATCAAACGAGGTCAGGACGCTGCAGTCCGAAGGCCGCAAAGTCGCGATGGTCGGCGACGGCATCAACGACGCTCCCGCGCTCGCGCAGGCCGACATCGGCATCGCCATCGGATCGGGCACGGACGTCGCAATGGAGTCCGCGGACATCGTACTCATGCACAGCGACCTGATGGACGTTCCCGCCGCGATCGACCTGAGCAAGCAGACGATACGCAACATCAAGCAAAACCTGTTCTGGGCCTTTGGATACAACGTCGTCGGAATCCCGATAGCGGCAGGGGTTCTGTACCTCTTCGGCGGCCCGCTCCTGAACCCGATCTTCGCGGCGGTCGCAATGAGTCTCAGCTCCGTGTCGGTGCTGACCAACGCGCTGCGTTTGAAACGCTGGAAACCGGGGAAGTCGTCCGCCGCCTAGAGAGAAATTTTGATCGCGGAAGCGTCCGATGTGCTTTTGCTCGAAAGCCACAGCGCTGCAGCGCCGTCATCCGATTTTTCTCCCAAATACTTTTATTATAAAATAGTTTTGTGATAAAATAATAATACCGCTGTCGCGGAGTATGCGCGGACGGAAGTTTTTGTCGGGAAACACGGGAGGAAATGATGAGAGAAAAGAAAGTAGCCACAGTCGGCCAGATCTACAAGAACAATTACTCGGGGGACAAACCCGCGATCCTGTTCAAGGATGAGCGCGTCACCTACGCGCAGCTCGACGACAAGGTCGTCGCGTTTGCGAATCTGTTGAAGAGCAAGGGAGTTTCCAAGGGGGACAAGGTGATACTGAACACCGTCAACTCGCCTGAATTCCTTTACCTCTACTTCGGTACGGTGCGGAACGCGGCGGTCGTCGTGCCCATCAACCCGATGCTTACGCTCGAGGAGATGAAGTACATCGCAAGCGATTCTCAGGCAAGATTCCTCGTGATACACGAGGGCGTCATGATGAAGCAGGGGTTGACTGCCGACGCACTTTCCGAGGCGTTGGGCGTCAAGGTCATCCTTATCAACGAGGCGCTGACGGAGGAAGCCGACGCGGCGGCGAGGGACGACTACGACATCGTCACGGACGGAGGCGAAGTCTCCACATTCCTCTACACATCGGGTACGACGGGCCAGCCAAAGGCGGCCATGCTGACGCACGACAACTTGGTCACGAACGCGTGGCAATGCGTCGTCAATCTGGAAGCGCGCGAGGACGATGTTCTCATGTGCGTACTGCCGCTCTTCCACGTGTTTGCGTTCACGACCTGTATTCTGCTGCCACTCATCGACGGCGAGACCATAGATATCGTGGAGTCCTTCACGCCCAAGCTCGTTATCAGCGAGTTGCTCGAAAAGCAGGTCTCGCTCTTCCTCGGGGTTCCCGCGATGTACATGGTACTCGTCGAGGCCGGCAAGAAAGACATCAAATTCCCGAAACTGCGCACGGCCGTCTGCGGCGGTTCGGCGCTGCCTGTCGAGATATACAATCAGGTCCGCGAGACGGTCGGTCTGCCGATCATCGAGGGCTACGGCCTGACCGAAGCCTCGCCCGCTTGTTTCTTCAACCCGCCCTCCGGCACGCAGAAGCCCGGTTCCATCGGCACGGTGATGATCGATATCGAATATCGCATCGGCGGTGAAAACGACGAGGCTCTGCCCGCGGGCGAGGTCGGCGAACTCCTGCTGAAAGGTCCCAACATCATGCTCGGCTATTACGGCCGCGAGGCCGAAACGGCCGAGACGCTGAAAAACGGCTGGCTCCATACGGGGGATCTCGCGAAGAAGGACGAGGACGGCTACGTCTACATCGTGGATCGCAAGAAGGACATGGTCATAGTCTCGGGCCTGAACGTCTATCCGCGCGAAGTCGAGGAAGCGCTCTACAAGCATCCCAAGGTCAAGGACGCGGCGGTCATCGGCGTACCGGACGACCTGCGCGGCGAGAAAGTCGTCGCCTACATCGTGCCGAAGGAAGGCGAGGAAGTCCACAGCAAGGAGATACTGCGCTGGTTGAAGGAGAGGCTGGCCGCATACAAGATACCGCGCCATATAGAATTTCGTGAAGACCTGCCGCGCAACAGCACAGGCAAGATAATGAAGCGTATGCTTCGCGGGTAGTCATAAGGAACGGCGCCGCCATGTTCTTCCTCCTCTGTCGCGGGATGGTCTGCCGTCATTTTGAAAGGAACGGCGCCGGATGATATCAGATCAATCGCGACGACATAAAGACCTGCGCCGAATCACAGAGATTCGGCGCAGGGGCAATGGATGGTTTCTACGTTTCTGTTTCTACGCGGCCTTCTCGTCGCCAACCTTCTCATCGTCGGTCTTTCGTATGCGCATCGTGTAGAACGAGCGCCAGACGAACACGATGGCGATGATGAAGAATATCACGCCGACGATGGGCGCGCTCTTCGTAAAGGCGTCCGTGATGGCGATCTCCATCGCGAGCATACCGAACAGAGTGGTGAACTTGATGATCGGATTCAGCGCCACAGAGGTCGTGTCCTTGAACGGGTCGCCGACCGTGTCGCCGACGATGGTGGCGTCATGCAGCTCCGTACCCTTCATCTTGAGATTCACTTCGACGACCTTCTTCGCGTTGTCCCAGCCGCCGCCGGCGTTCGCCATGAATATGGCCTGGAAGAGGCCGATGACCGCTATCGATATCAGGTAGGAGATGAAGAAGGACAGCGGCTCGGTGGAATTGCCCGGAGCGGAGAAGAAAGCGTACGCCAGAGTGAAGCAAAATACGGCGATGAAGATGTTGAGCATACCCCTCTGCGCGTATTGGGTGCATATCTTTACGACCTCCTTCGATTTCTCTATGGATGCCTTCATGTCCGCCGTCTCGTCGAGGACGATGTTACGCTTGATGTATTCCACCGCCTTATACGCGCCCGTGCAGACCGCTTGGGTCGACGCGCCGCTGAACCAGAAGATGGTTGCGCCGCCACAGATAAACCCGAGGATCGTAAACGGATTCAGGAGATTCAGAATCAGAGCGGGATCCACGCCCGTGGTTTTTCCTATCACAAGGATGAGCGAGAATATCATCGTCGTCGCGCCGACGACGGCCGTGCCTATGAGTACAGGCTTAGCCGTGGCCTTGAAGGTGTTACCCGCGCCGTCATTCGCTTCGAGAAAATACTTCGCGGTGTCGAAATTTGGTTTGAACCCATAGTTCTTCTCGATCTCTTCGTTGATGTTTTCCTGCTTCTCTATCAGGGACAGTTCGTAGATGGACTGCGCGTTATCCGTGACGGGTCCGTAACTGTCGACCGCGATGGTGACAGGCCCCATTCCGAGGAAGCCGAACGCGACAAGGCCGAACGAGAAGATGCTTTCGTACGTCATGATCTCCGAGAGTCCCTGACCGCCGGCCAAGTACGCGACGAACATCAGAACGAAGAATACCATGCCGAGCCAGAACGCGCTGAAATTTCCCGCGATAAGTCCCGACAGGATGTTGAGGGAAGGACCTCCCTCTTTTGAGGTGTTGACTATCTCGTTCACATGCTTGGAACTCGGACTCGTAAATATCTTTGTGAACTCCGGAATCACCGCCCCGCCGATCGTGCCGCAACTGATTATCACGGAGAGCCAGAGCCAGAGCGTATCGCCGTGAGCCCCGACAGGAGAAGACGGACCGATGAGCGCGTAACTGACGACGAAGGTGACGGCGATGGAGAGCAACGACGTTATCCACACGAGGGATGTCAGCGGCTTTTCGAAATCGAGATCTTTCGCCCCCCCAAACCTCGCCCGCGTGATAGCGTTGTTGATATAAAAAGAGAAGACTGAGGTGATGATCATGAGTATGCGCATGACGAATATCCAGGTCAGAAGATCCGCCTGTATATCGGGAACGGCGGCGAGCACGATGAAGGATATCAGCGCGACACCCGTCACGCCGTATGTCTCAAAGCCGTCCGCTGTCGGGCCGACGCTGTCGCCGGCGTTGTCGCCGGTGCAGTCCGCTATGACGCCGGGATTCCTCGGGTCGTCCTCTTCGATCTTGAATACGATCTTCATCAGATCGGAGCCGATGTCCGCGATCTTCGTAAAGATGCCTCCCGCGATCCTCAGCGCGGAAGCGCCCAGCGATTCGCCGATGGCGAAGCCGATGAAGCAGGCGCCGGCTATGTCCCTCGGAAGGAAGAGCAGGATAATGAGCATCATTATCAGCTCCGTGCATATGAGCAAGACACCGATGCTGATGCCCGCGTTCAACGGTATGTTCAGGAGCTTTAAAGGTTTGTTTTCGAGAGAGGCGAAGGCCATGCGGCTGTTCGCGACCGTGTTCATGCGTATGCCGTACCACGCGATCGCGTAGGAGCCGAGAATACCGATGACGGCCCACGCCAGGATAATCACGACGTTTCCGACAGGCATTTTGTCCAGCACTCCAAAATAAAAAACAATGCAGACGCCGATAAAGGCCAGCAAAATTCCCAAAAACTTGCCCTGCTGAAGCAGATAGGTTTTGCACGTTTCATAGATGGTGTTCGCCACATCCAACATGCTTTTGTGCGCGCGGATTTTTTTGATACGCGTGTATTGAATCAACCCGAAAATGAATCCCGCGATACACACGGCAATCCCCGCGAGCAACAGGTAGTGCTGTTCCGGGGCAAAATTCGGTATTATCAGATCCGCTTCACTCGCATAGGCGACTTGCGGAAGCAGAAACAACAGAAACACACTTACGATAACGATTTTTTTCATACCAAACCACCTTACCATTTCCTTTCACCAATTATTGCTTCTCCAACTGAATAATGAACAGTCGCAAAGCCGTAAATAAAATTTATTTAGACGTAAACACATAGATTATACATCATAAACGCAGTGAGAGGAATATTTAGTGACATATTTCAGGAGCTGTCGCGAGGAAACGATCAAAAAAACGGTGTACAACTGCTCGCGCGATGGTATCAAGAAGAGGGTGTTTACGATTCGAACGCCGGCTACGAGAAGGCCGCTTTGAAAAAATAAGTGCGCCCCCGGCAATGAGGGAGTGCGGAGTGTGTCATTTCGGTTACGCTAACTTGAACATGAGTTCTTATTGTGATAAAATCAGAAACGTAAGTTTGCGGTATGTTGTATGAAGGGAAACTTGCGTTATGAACGGCGTTACCATGGACAAACTCACCGTGCTCGGTGAAGGGGCGAAGTACGATGTTTCGTGCTCGTCGAGCGGGGCGGACAGGAGCAATATCGGACGCATCGGAAGCACTGCTTGCGCGGGCGTCTGCCACAGCTGGACGGCTGACGGGCGCTGCATCAGCTTGCTGAAGATACTGCTTTCGAACGACTGCGCGTACGACTGCAAGTATTGCGTCAACAGGCGTTCGGCCGACGTGGCGCGCCGCAGTTTCGAGCCGCGCGAACTTGCCGATCTGACCATCGAGTTCTATCGGCGCAACTACATAGAGGGCCTTTTCCTCAGTTCGGCCGTCCTCGTCTCGCCCGACCACACGACCGAGCGCATGTACGAGTGCCTTTGGATTTTGCGCGAGGAGTACGGCTTCGCGGGCTATGTACACGCGAAGATACTGCCCGGTGTTTCGCCGGAACTCGTGAACATGATTGGTCTCGTCAGCGACAGGCTTTCCGTCAATATAGAGTTCCCTTCCGAAGACAGCCTCGCGCGGCTCGCGCCACAGAAACGGCCGGACGGGATACTCGGACCCATGCGGCAGATTACGGAAACGCAGGCTGAGTATAGAACGCTCTCCGCGCCGGGATTCATGGGCAAGCTCGGCCCGTCGTCGGGCGGGCCGAGCCGATTCGCCATGCCGTCCGGTAATAACGGCCGCGTCTCAACGAGCGGCATCGCCCCGAATCCTACGGTCAACGCCTCTCCGTTCTCTCCCTCGTCGTCGCCGGCGCCGGCGTACAGTTTTCTTTCAGCCAAAAGAGGGAAGAGAGGGAAATACAGAGAGCGTTTCGCGCCCGCGGGGCAGACGACGCAGATGATCGTCGGCGCGTCAGGTGAGAGCGACCTGCACATCATACGGACGTCAGAGGCGTTGTATCACCGGTTTTCCTTGAAGAGGGTCTACTTCTCGGCCTACATCCCCGTCGTGTCTGCACCCGCGCTGCCTGACCTTATGACGCCGCCGCCGCTGAAGCGCGAACACCGGCTGTATCAGGCGGATTGGCTGTTGCGGTTCTACGGGTTCCGCGCGGACGAGATACTTTCGGAGGGCGAACCCGATCTCGATTACGAACTCGACCCGAAGGTGGTCTGGGCGCTGCGCCATCTCGAGTTGTTCCCGATCGAAATCAACAAGGCACCGCTCGAAGAACTCTTGCGCATCCCGGGAGTGGGCAACACGTCGGCCACGCGTATCACGCGCCAGCGTCGCGAGGCGGCCGTCAGGTACGACGATCTGAAGAAGATGGGCGTCGCGTTGAAACGCGCGAAATACTTCCTCACGTGTTCGGGCCGCTACTATGGCGACAGCGAGTTAGAACCGTGTTACATCCGCGACAGACTGACGCAGGCGGGGCCGCAGGCAAACCCGAGGAGAAGCATCGCCGCGCCCCTGCTCGACGGCGCGAAGATAAGAAGCGGCCTCGCGGGCGCCGCTTCCGCGCAGATATCCATGTTCGAAGCGCTCGCCAAAACGTGATGATCTACCTCTACGACGGCACATTCGATGGGTTTTTGACCTGCGTATACGAGCACTATTATGCGGAGAAGGCCGACGGCATCCACCCGCCCGGCGCCTATCAGCCCGACCTGCTCGTCGCGTCACGCGCGGTCGATACCGACGAAGAAAAGGCGGGCAAGGTCGAGGCCGCCATACGCGACAAGATATCGCCGCACGCCCTCGCGCGCGTCTACCGCGTTTTTCGCACGAGCGTGGACGAGAAGGAGATGCTGCTGCTGAATTACATAAGATTTTGTTTCAAAGGTGGACTCGGCGCGACTTTTCTGCACACGCATCCGGCCGTACTCCCCATCGACGCGGCCGAGCTGAAAATCGGCAACGAGGCGCATCGTCTCTGCGGACTCATACGCTTTTCCGCAGTCGCGGCGGCGGACGACATGGTTTCGGAGTCGTCCATCGCCCCCGCGCACCGGAACGGCCAGCGCGAGATACTCTACGCGCAGGTCAGCCCCGACCACGAGGTGCTCGAGTTCATCGCCCCGCATTTTGCCGACCGCTTCAAAAACGACCCCTTTATCATCCATGACACGAAGCGAGGCAAGGCCGTCATCGCGTGGCAAAAACGGTGGCATATAGCGGATTTTACGGAGCGGGACGCGGCGTTGCTCACCAACACGGCAAGCGAGGAAGCATACCGGAATATGTGGCGCGGCTACTTCGACACCCTCGCGATCAGAGAGAGGACGAACCCGCGCTGCCAAAGAAACCTCATGCCCGCCCGCTACTGGCGATACCTGCCCGAGATGCAGCTCAGGTAATCGAGAGATTGCCGACTCAATCCGCCGCCGGTTAACTTATTCGTGAGTTCTCTGCAAATCCAATCATTGCGCAGCGATTTCTTTTCGCACTATATCCGAAATAAGTTCGGAAGGAGAGCGCTTTGTGGCGATTGACTTAGCCGTCAGATACTTGGATGTGAACGAATCGAGGGAAACGACCATCGCTTCCTGTTGTGCGAAAATTCCCGGCTTATCGGGATTTATCTTCGGCGTGGTCTTTGTGTATAATTCATCCAGGCGAGCGGCCTCTTCTTCTGTCATTTTAGCCATTTCGATTCTACCTCTTAATCAGTTTAATAAACTCTTTCCTACATTTCATAGCATGAAATATGTTGATGGCGTTACCGCCAATAATATTGTACATCACTTCGAGCAAATTTCCGTTCGTATCAAATCCCATAACCAAAAATTTATTTTCAGTGTTTTCAATCGCTCCGTCGAATACGAAGGTCGAGAACGCATTTCGGATATCTGCTTCGGCAATGTCGTGTGCGAAAGCCGATTTATTAAAAATGAACGTAACGTTTCCTTGCAAAATGATCTCCTGTTTTATTTATGTGAATATTATACCCCTCCAGTAGCTGTCCGTCAAAATCCCTTTCCACCGCGAGGGTTTTCCTGTATAATACTACCTAGGGCTTATCGCAGAAAGGCTACAGACCATGAACGAATCCGAACAGGACAAACAAACTCAGAACGGTACTCACGGCGGCTCTTATGAACAGCGGCCGAACAGCTCGTATTCGCAGCGACCCCAACAGCAAGGCCGCCCGTACACGCAGCAATCCCCGCCCCCGAACGGCTCGTACACGCAGCAACCTCCACCGGTTTACTACGTGGAGCCGCCCGTACCGTCCGAGGTCAGGCGGTGGAACTGGGGCGCGTTCTCCCTCAACTGGATATGGGGTTGCAGCAACGGGGCTTATCTCGCCCTGCTCTATTTCATCCCTGTGTTCGGGTGGTTTGTGTGGCCCTTCGTGTGCGGCGCGCGCGGCAACATATGGGCATGGAAGTCGGGCAAATTCAAGGATCTCGACACCTTCCTCACGACTCAGCGCACGTGGAATATCGCCGGCATCATTCTGTTCTGCATCGGTTTGTTGCAAGTGCTCTTGGTTATACTGATTGTGGCGGGCGCGATCATGGTGCCATGGACCTTCTTCGGAGGTGATACGGGCTACTTTGGATATAACGAATGGGGATGACAAATCACCCTCAGGGGTGATTTTTTTAGGGATAGTGTCAGGTTGTGCGGGGAAAGACAAGCATAGGGAATCTCTAAAAACCACGCGTGCGCGGCAAAGCCGTATGCGTGGAGTTTTCAGATGTTCTCATAGCCGGGAAGGTGGAAGATGACATTACAGGGACGAAGTTTCATAGAGCCGCCGGACTTCACGACGGAGGAAACCGAAGAGCTTTTCCGGCTCGCGGAGCGCATCATGAATTCGCCCGGGGACTACGCGGAGCGCGCAAAGGGTCGATTGCTCGCCACGCTCTTCTACGAGCCTAGTACGCGGACGCGTTTCAGTTTTGAGGCCGCGATGCTGAAACTCGGCGGGCAGGTCATAGGATTCTCCGGCGAGAATGCGAGCTCGGCCGCGAAAGGCGAGAGCATAGCTGATACGGTCAAGACCGTGGCCTGCTACGCCGACATAGCGGTCATAAGACATCCGAAGGAAGGCTCGGCGAAAGTCGCGGCGCGGACGGCGGACATTCCGATCATCAACGGAGGCGACGGCGGACATCAGCATCCGACGCAGACGCTGACGGATCTGCTGACCATAAGAACTGAAAAAGGCCGCTTCGAAGGTTTGAAGGTCGGACTCTGCGGCGACTTGAAATTCGGGCGCACGGTCCACTCGCTCGTGCGCGCGCTCTGCCGTTACGAGGGGATAGAGTTCATTCTCATCTCACCGGAAGAACTGCGCGTGCCCGATTACGTTAAAAAGGAAATCGCGAGTGGTTGCGGCGGTTCGTGCCGCGAGGTTGAGCGTATGCAGGATGTCCTGTCTGAACTCGACATACTCTACATGACCCGCGTGCAAAAGGAGCGGTTCTTCAACGAGGAGGATTACATCAGGCTGAAGGACAGTTACATTCTCGACGCTGAGAAGATGCGGCTCGCGCCCGCGGACATGATCGTCATGCACCCGCTCCCGCGTGTCAACGAAATAGCGACGGAGGTGGACGCGGATCCGCGCGCCGTCTACTTCAAACAGGTGAGGAACGGTATGTACGCGCGCATGGCGCTCATCCTGTCGCTGCTCGGAGTGTGATGCCAAGGCATCGTCTTACGTCGCTTCGGCGCGGCATGGTTTGTATCGGCATTTTCGGAGGAAAGGACAGCGCAAGGCATGGAAGTCAACAGTATCGGCAAGGGCATCGTCATTGACCACATCCGCGCGGGCCAGGGTCTGAAGGTACTCTCATACCTCGGCGTGGACACATCGAAGGATACGGTCGCTCTCATCATGAACGCGACGAGCGCGAAACACGGTCGCAAGGACATCATCAAGATAGAGAACCTCACGGACGTCGACATCGCTGCCCTCGGACTCTTCGACCACAGCGCAACCGTAAACGTCATCGAAAACGGCAGGATAAGGCAGAAAATACACTTGAGTCTGCCCGAGACGGTGAAGGACGTCATAAAATGCAGAAACCCGCGCTGCGTCACCTCCGTCGAGCCGTCCATACCGCACATCTTCCACCTCGTCGACGCGGAGCGCGAGGAATACCGCTGCGAATACTGCGACGAGATCGTGCGGTTGTGAGCGGGCGCGCCGCGGCGCAACCAGACGGCGGGGCAAGGCATGATGATTATCAAGAGAATAAAAATGGCGGAACGCGGGGACGACGAAACCTACGATGTCACGATCCACAATAGAGTAATAACATCGGTGGTCCCGTCGGGAGACGGCTCGGATCCGCAGAGCGGCGGTGCGCGTTGGTACCGCGGAGACACCGAATCGTCAAGGGGCGTTTTGTGTACACCGGATACCGGCGCGATCGCGCAGGGGATGGATTCTTCCCCGCCCGGCGCGGACGGCAAAGCCGCCCGCGCCTCATCCGTCCGCGAAGACTCCCTCGTCATCGACGGCGGCGGTCTCTATCTCGCCCCCGGTTTCGTAGATATGCACGTTCACTTTCGCGACCCCGGATTCCCGGAGAAAGAGGAGATCGCGAGCGGCAGCCGCGCGGCATCTCGCGGCGGCTACACGACGGTCTGCTGTATGCCGAACACCTCGCCCGCCATCGACGACGCGGAAACCGTGGAGTATGTGGACGCGCGCGGGCGCGCCGCCGGCCTCGTGAACGTATTCGCCGTCGGCGCGCTCACCGTCGGGCAGAGAGGCGCGGAGCTGGCGGATATGGCGGGCATGGACGCCGCCGACACCCTCTGCCGCGAACTGACGAGGCACGGCATAGCCGGAGTTTCCGAGGATGGCAAAAGCCTCATGGACGAAGGACTTATGCGCAAGGCTCTCCTGCTCGCAAAGAGCCTCGGTCTGCCCCTCATGGATCACGCGGAGGACAGCGCGCTCGCGGGCGGCTGCGTCAACGAGGGCAGGGTGTCCGAAAAGCTCGGCGTCAGGGGCTTGCCCGCGCGCGCTGAGACGAACATCATCGAAAGGGATATCCGGCTGGCCTCCGAAACGGGCGCGCGCGTTCACCTTCAGCACGTCAGCACGGCGGCGGGAGTAGCGCTTATAAGGAAGGCAAAAGCGGCGGGCGTATCCATTACCGCCGAAACTGCCCCGCACCACTTCACGCTCACGGAGGATCTGTTGCTCGCCCTACCCCCCGGAAGGCGAGCGTCCGCGAAGATGAACCCCCCGCTCCGCACGGAAGCGGACAGGCTCGCGATCATAGAGGGTCTGGCCGACGGCACGATAGACGCCATAGCGACCGACCACGCCCCGCACGAGGCGGAGGCGAAAGCGCTTCCTCTCGAACAAGCGCCCTTCGGCATAGTCGGCCTTGAGACCGCCTTCGCCGCGTCATACACGGAACTCGTACTGAGAGGCCCGCTGACCCTGCCGCAACTGATAGACAAGATGAGTACAACGCCCGCGCGCCTCATAGGACTCGGGACACTTGGGACACTTGGGGACGGTACGATTTTGTCACACGGGACACCCGGGGACGATCCGGTTTTGTCACGTCAACAGTCAGAAACCCTCCGCCTCGGCCGGGGCGAAGTGCGCGAAGGCGCCGTCGCCGACCTCGCGCTCCTCGAACTTGAGACGCCCTACCGAATAGACAGCGCCTCCTTCGCCTCGAAAGGCAAAAACACCCCCTTCGACGGTTGCGAAGTCCGCAGCCGGGTTCTCATGACCATCCGCGGCGGGAAAGTGACCTGCGACGCGCGCGGGTTGGTTTAGAGATCTCGACGAAACATTCGTAGATACCGAACAGGTTTCCCCGTGAATAGTCACTCACAGACCTCTGTTACCGAAGAAAAACAACAGCAACACGACAAAAGCCAACAGTATCCGGTACACCCCGAAAACCTTGAGATCCTTGCGCGCCAGATATTTCAGCATGAATCCGATCGCCGCCATGCCCGCCACAAACGCCACCAGGTTGGAGATCGCCAGGGTCTGCAAATTATCCATCAGATAGGCGCGGTCGCTCGAACTTATGAACAGCTTTGCCGCCACTCCAAGCATGATCGGGATCGAGGCCAAGAAACTGTATTCCGCCGCCTCGCGCGTGGGCAGGCCGCAGAGCCGCCCGGCGATGATGGTCGAGCCGGAACGCGACACTCCCGGAATCAACGCAACTGATTGCACCAGCCCGATGATCAGCGCCCGCCAAGGAGTGAGTCCCGCGCCGTTTTCCACCCGGTCGGCTCGAGGAAGTTTTTCTAAAAACAACATGACGGCGCCGACCAGGGACAGGGCCACCACCACCGTGACAACGCTGCCAAAGAACGGATTTTCATTGATGAAGCCGGACAGCGCCAACCCGATAATGCCCGCCGGCACAGAGGTGATTATCAGGTTGCGCGCCAGTTTGAAATCATGATTTTTGAAGACATCGACGAGAATGTCACGGATTTTCGAACGGAAAAATACGATCAGCGCCAACAGCGTGCCGATATTGATAAACTCCAAAAACGAGTGGTCGCTCTCACCGGAAAACACGTTCTGCAACAGAACCTCGTGCCCGGACGAGCTGACCGGAATAAACTCCGTTAACCCCTGCGTCAAACCTTGGAGAACACTTTCGAAAATAGTCATAAACCTAACCTGCCTGTCTGCTGTCCCGTCGGCGAAATCTCACGTAGCCCGACGGACGATGCGAAGTAAAAATAACTGTCCGTTGCACCAGCAACTCAAAACATTTTACCGTAAGTCGGCGGTAAAACAAACCCCTAATGGTTCTAGGTGGATTATTGCTCCGCCAACTAACGCCGCGCATTTCGGCGAAAATCCTCGACGTAGCCTTTTTGCGCAACATTTAATCGGCGGAGCAATATATAATAAAAGCATGACGCAGAGAATGACAGCCACGATAATCGAAAACAGGGAGATAGCGCAAGGAGTGTACCGGCTCGTACTTGGGACACTTGGGGACGGTACGATTTTGTCCCATCTTATTTTGTCACACGGGAGCGACCACTCCAATCGAGGCGAAGTGAGCGAAGGCGTCGCCGCCACATCTGCCGGGAGCGTCCACCCCGACCGGGGCGAAGTGAGCGAAGGCGTCGCCGCCGCGTCTGCCGAGACCGTGCCCGGGCAGTTTTTCAATCTGTACCTGAACAACGACGCCATGCTTTTGCCGCGCCCTTTCGGCATATCCGATATCGAGGTGGGCGACGGACCGCGTTCGAGGGTTTCAGCCGATCCGTCGGATCGCGTCGGGCCGCGTCTCGTGTTTGTCTACGCCGTCGTCGGCGCCGGGACCGCGGAACTCGCGTCATACGCGCCGGGTACGACGGTACGCGTACTCGGCCCGAACGGCAACGGCTACACCCTCGAAGGACTCGGGAAAAATGTGCTGCTCGTCGGCGGGGGACTTGGCATACCGCCGCTGCTGTTCGCGGCTCGGCGGCTCAGAGAAGGCGCGGGCCGCGACGGGGACGTGAAGATCACCGCCCTGCTCGGATACCGGGACGAGCCGTATTACTCGAAGGCTATGGGCATGTACTGCGACGAGGTGTTCGACATCAGCGAGTTTCGCGGTCTGAACGCGGGCGGCGCCCGAGGCGTCGTCACGGATCTCATCGCGCGCCTCGAATCCGACGGCTGCGGCCTCTCCGGCGCAAGCGCCCCCGGCAACGGCCTCTCCGGCGCGAGTGCCCTCG
>JAISZM010000143.1 GCA_031269205.1 Eubacteriales Family XIII. Incertae Sedis bacterium
GGTCTATGCGCAGACCTATTCCGACAACTGCGTGCTGCTCGTGGACACGTACAACGTTCTGAAGTCCGGCGTGCCGAACGCGATCAAAGTGTTCAAAGAAGTAAAACCGTCCAGCATGAGCATACGCATCGACAGCGGAGACATCACCTACCTCACGAAAAGGGCTCGCGCCATGCTCGACGCCGCGGGCTTGAACGACTGCTCGATAACGGTGTCGAATTCCTTGGACGAATGGATCATCAGTGACGTCATACAGCAAGGCGCCTCCGTCGATTCGTTCGGCGTCGGCGAGCGTCTCATCACAGCCGCGTCCGAACCCGTTTTCGGCGGCGTATACAAGCTCGCCGGCATCGAGAAGAACGGAGTGATAGTTCCGAAGATGAAGTTGAGCGAGAACGTGGAGAAGATAACCAACCCGGGATTCAAGACGCTGTATCGCCTCTACGACAAGGACACGAAGCAGGTGATGGCCGACGTCATCACGCTCGACCACGAGCCGGCTCCGGCGGGTTCAGCCTACGTGATATTCGACCCGTCTTTCACGTGGAAGCGAAAAACATTATCGAACTTCACGGCGGTCAACCTGCGCGCACAGATATTCAAAGGCGGCGAATGCGTCTACGAGCGCCCCTCGTTGGACGAGATACGCGCCTACCGCGAGAGCCAGACGGCCACGCTTTGGGAGGAACTGTTGCGCTTCGAAAACCCGCAGAGTTACTATGTTGACCTGTCGGACGAGCTGTGGAGGCTGCGCACGGGGCTGATAGAAAATTATCAGTCCGCAGACGCTGAGCAATAAAGTTGTTGATGCGCTGTTGATGTAATATAGTATGGTGATGTAAGAACGTAACACGGTGTAAGAGGGAGAGACGCGATAAGAAGGTGATGTGATGAAATATGATATCGAGATAACGAAAAGCATGAACCCGAAAGAGAAACCCGATCCCGCGGTTCTCGGGTTTGGCGACATCTTCACGGACGACATGTTCATCATGGACTACGATGAGGGCGAGGGCTGGCACGACGCGAGGATAGTCCCCTACGCGCCGATCGAACTCGATCCGGCGGCGTCCGTGTTGCACTACGCGCAGGAGACCTTTGAGGGGTTGAAGGCGTACAGGACGGCGGGCGGCGGGCTGAAACTCTTTCGCCCGGACATGAACGCGAAGCGGACGGCGCGCACGAGCGACAGGCTCTGCATACCGCCGATAGACGAGGGCTTTTACGTGGACGCGATACGCGCTCTCGTGGATGTCGACAGGGACTGGACGCCGGATATCGACGGCACCTCGCTCTACATCAGGCCGTTCATCATCGCCACGGAGCCCTTCCTGGGCGTCAGGCCGTCAAGACGGTACAAGTTTATTATTATACTTTCACCCGTGGGGCCGTATTACAAGGAGGGCCTCGCGCCAACGAAGATATTCGTCGAGGACGAGTACACGCGCGCGGCGCCGGGCGGCACGGGCTACGCGAAGGTCGGCGGCAACTACGCGGCGAGCCTGAAGGCGCAGATGAAAGCGCACGAACTCGGCTTTACTCAGGTCCTGTGGCTCGACGGAGTGGAGAGAAAATACGTCGAGGAGATAGGAACGTCGAACGCTTTCTTCGTCATGAACGGCGAGGTGTGGACGGCGCCGCTCGCGGGTACGATACTCCCGGGCGTCACGCGCGACTCGGTCATAACCTTGCTCAAGGACTGGGGCGTGCCGGTCAGAGAGGAACGGTTCACGATAAGCGAGGTGTTCGCGGCGAGTGAGGCGGGAGAACTCTCCGAGGTGTTTGCTTCGGGTACGGCCGCCGTGATAAGCCCTGTCGGCGAACTTCGATGGAAGGACAGGTCCATCACCATAAGCGGCGGCGACATCGGCGACCTGTCGCAGCGGCTCTACGACGAGATAACAGGCATACAGAGCGGCCGCCTGCCTGACACGCACGGCTGGACCGTCGATCTGTAACACCATGGCGCGCGTAGGTACGCTATTTCACGCGGCGATTCGCTCACCGTGTCAGCAGAAATGAGGTAAAACATGAAACATACCATATCGGCGCTTGTAGCGAACAGAGCGGGCGTTTTGTATCGGATATCGGGGTTGTTCGCGAGGAGGGGCTACAACATCGACAGCCTGGCCGTCGGTCCGACCGACGACACGAAGGTGTCGCGTGTGACGATCATCGTCGACGGCGACGACTACATAGCGGAGCAGGTGACAAAGCAGCTCGGCAAACTCATAGACGTGAAGAAGGTGCGCATCCTGCCCGAGGGCGACATAACGGTGCGTGAACTCGTACTCATCAAGGTGCGCGTCGATGAGAAGAAGCGCAGCGAGATTATCGACATCGCGAAGATCATGCAGTGCGAGATCGTCGACATCTCGCACACGACGCTCATGATAGAGTTCGACGCCAACCCCGAGAAGGTGGATCTGCTCATAGACCTGCTCTCGAAGTACAAGATACTCGAGATAGCGCGCACGGGTTCCATCGCCCTGCAAAAGGGTCATCAAAGTATGTGAGGTTCCCGATTTGGTTCCCGATTTTCCGTGGGAAACACGCGAATTTTATTGTATATAATGAGTCGATGTGGTATAGTGAGGGCGTATGAGAC
>JAISZM010000159.1 GCA_031269205.1 Eubacteriales Family XIII. Incertae Sedis bacterium
CTGGAATCCGTTCGCGAGGAAAACCTGCTCGGTTCCGACGACCGCGTTGGCCGTCAAAGCGACGACGGGTACGTTCTTCGCGTAGTCGGTCCCTATCTTTTCACGGATAATTCTCGTCGCCTCTATGCCGTCCATCTCAGGCATCATGTGATCCATGAAGATGGCGTCGTATTGCACGTCGTCGCCGCGGATCCGGTCTATCGCCGCCTGTCCGCTCGTCACGCAGTCGATAGTCATGCCGTAGGGCTTCATCATGCCCCTCGCGACGTCGAGATTCGTCGGGACGTCGTCCACGACCAGCACGCGCGCGTACGGTATCCACGCGCGCAGCATCTTCTGACTCTTGTCGCGCTTCTTGTCCGTGTAGGAAAACCTCATGAGGCTTTCCGAGATGTTCTTCCCGATGACCTTGTCGTTCACGTAGCCCTGACGCAGACGCAGGGTGAACGTCGAGCCCTTCATGTATTCGCTCTCGACGAGGATATCTCCGTCCATCATGCCGACGACCTTCTTCGTGATGGCGAGTCCGAGTCCGGTGCCCTCGATGGCCCTATTGCTCTTCGTGTCCACCTGATTGTAGTCGGAGAACAGCTTCGCCATGTCCTCCTTCTTGATGCCTATGCCCGAATCCCGCACGGTGCTGATGAGCCATACGCTGTCGCCGTCGCGCTCAAACTCGATCGACCAGTCCACCGTTCCCTCGCGCGTGTACTTGAAGGCATTGGACAGAATGTTATTGAAGACCTGTTTCACGCGCAGCTCGTCGCCAAACAGAGCCGCGGGCATATCCTCATCTACGTGCAGACGGAAGTCGATGGGTTTCTCGTGTATGCGCATGATGTTCAGCGTTATCGTGTCGTTGATAAGGCTCGGCGTGTCGTATTCGACAGGCGTCAACTCGAACTTCCCGGACTCGATCTTCGAGATGTCGAGCACGTCGTTGATCGTGCTGAGCAGCGTCATGCCCGCCCCGTATATCTTCTCGAGGTTCTCCCGAGCCGTACCGTCGACGTTCTCCTCGCCGAGCTCCAGCTCCGAAAGACCGATGATCGCGTTCAGCGGCGTACGCATCTCGTGGCTCATGTTCGCGAGGAAGTTGCTCTTCGTCTCGGACGCCTGCTCCGCCACTTCTTTCAGGCGCACGAGGTTCTCGTTCTGCGAGTTGATTTTGTCTATCATCCGGCGGTACTCGCTGACGTCGGACATGATGACGATGAACCCCTTGTACTTTTGCTTGTAAAGCATGATTCTCTTCGTGAATGAGAACGTGTAGAGGCGTATGCCCTTTTCCTTGTCGGGGAGTGTGACGGTCAGGTCTATTCCGTCGAACGTCTTTTCGGGATCCAGCAGGGACGTCCGCAGGGTCGGGTTTTTCGCGCCGTACGACTGCATGAATTTTATCATGTCGTCGAGCGTGGTTTCACCCGGAAGAAAATCGAGCAGGGCAAATCCCGCGTGTTTTTTCAGGTTCCCGTCCACGGTGACTCCCCGCGGGTCGATGATGAAGTACAGATCCGGCGACGAGTCGACGATGCCCGACAAAGCCTTCGTCTGCAGGTTGAACGAACCCGATGGATTCGTGAACAACGCGAATACGGCGAAGGTGAGAAAGTAGAAATAGGGGACGAAGTCGTGAGGCGGTTCTATCTGCGGCACGTTGAACATTATGTTGGTGACGATCGGAGCAGCCGCGGCGACGACGAGTATGGCGAACATGCGCTTGCGGTGCAAAGCCTTGTAAAAATAGCGCAGCAACACGATAAAAGCCAACACCCACACCGCGATGAGCAACACGTAATATATCCAGTAGGGCGACGCGAACACGGCGTGCGGATAGACGAACCGGACGAAGAACAGATGGTGCAGGGGGTTCGTGATTATAAGCGCGCAGCATACGATGGGAAGGATGATGTTCAGGCGGCCGATGATCGGCTTGTGCAACAACGGCGAGTTCGTTATCTCACGCGCGAACGCGAGCGCGCAGTACGGGTTGACGGCGACCGCGAGCGTCCTCAACATATAGAACAGCGTGAAGTATTTGTCCTCGCAGATCATGCCTATAGCGTTGAACAGTATCCAGCAGATCATGGAGAGTCCGAGTGCGAACAATCCAAGGTGCTTGCGGTTGCGCTCGTCGGAAAACCAGAGCATACCGAGGAAGTAGGCCATGACAGCAAATATGGCCAATGACGTGAAAAAAAAGAATTCCTTAATAAACATGTAATGACCCTCTGACTATATCCCCATTATCCCCAACTCAACGCTGATTAATAATCAGTGTTTCCCTAAGTATAGTTTTATCGGAAGCAATAATCAAGAGGAAACTCAAATATATCTCGCTCGCGGCAGCCGGGGGCAGATGGCGGTCAGGCGGTCAGCCTCTGGTCGATTCAACTCGATTTCGCGCTTGACAAACTTGGGGTTTTTGCATATCATCAACTCATACGTTATCGTCACGCGGATAATTGAATAATGCTCAGGGGGAGCCTTACCGCTGGCTGAGATGGCGCGATCGCGCGCCGGACCCCGGAACCTGATTCGGATAATGCCGACGTAGGGATGAACGACCGTTACGATGTGAGGTAGACGTGGCAGCTGTTACAAACATGCGGGCCGCGTTTTTTTTCGGGCTTCCCGGCGAGCGTGCGGCATTGACGGAGCTGATGGTGGCAGCCAAAGGGCCAGACTGTTTTGCTCCAAGGGAAAGCGAGGTTGGATGATGAATATTTTTCGCGGATGTTGGCGCTGTGGCGGCACGGGAAGAGCAGTCCTCATAGCTCTTGCTGTGGCGCTCGCTCTCGCCGCGTCGGGTTGCTCGGGGAGCGAGGGGACGGAGAGCGCCGATTCGGGAAGCGCCGGCGGGATCGAGAAGGCCACGGTCATTCTCGACTGGTCGCCGAATACGAACCACACGGGGATGTACGTCGCGAAGTCGCTCGGCTACTACGAGGAAGCGGGACTCGACGTCGATATCGTGCAACCCGCCGAGGGCGCGGCGGAGCAGTTGGTAGCTGTCGGCCAGGGCGACTTTGGCGTCAGCTATCAGGAACGGGTCAACTATGCGCTGACGCAGGACGATCCGTTGCCTATCAGATCCATCGCGACGATCATTCAGCATAATACATCGGGATTCGTGTCGCTGCCTGAGTCCGGCATCGAGACCCCCGCCGATTGGGCGGGCAAGACGTACGGAGGGTGGGGCACTCCCGCCGAAGAAAACGTCCTCCGGTTCATCGCCGGGAAGTACGGCATCGCATACGAAGACATCGATATCGTCAACCTGGGAGAGGACGACGTGATCACCGCCCTGAAAGGCGACATGGATTTCGCGTGGGTGTTTGAGGCGTCCGATCTCATCAACTTTCAAAAACAGAAGGTGGCCTACGATTACATCTCCTGTCCCTCCATCGACGAGACGCTCGACTACTACACGCCCATACTCATCGCGAACACGAAACTCATCGCGGACAATCCGGAGAAGGTGAAGGCGTTCACGGAGGCGACCGCGCGCGGGTACGAATACGCGATAGAGCATCCCGACGAGGCGTCGGCCATCCTGCTCAAGGAGGTTCCCGAACTCGACGAGTACGTCGTCGTCGAGGGCCAGAGGTATCTGTCGCCGCGCTATGCAAAGGACGCGCCGCGGTGGGGCTGGCAGGAGGAAATAGTATGGGAACGCTACGCGGATCTCATGTACGACAACGGCGAACTCCCGAGGAGACTCGACCTGCAGGCCGCGTTTACGAACGAGTTTCTGCCCGAGGCCGCGGAGGCGCGTTGAGGGTAACGGAAGGAAGAGCGGGGAGCGCTTTCTTACATAACAGGCGGAAATACAGGCGGAAATGAAGACGGTTCTTACGGGATCGAATAAAAAAAGGAGATGGCGGGACGCGCTCTATCCGGTCGCGACCGTCGTGGCGGTCGTCGCTGTCTGGGAGCTCATCGTGCGCGCCGCGGACGTGCCGGCGTATCTCGTTCCCGCGCCCTCGGCCATCGCCCTCGCGTTCGTTTCGGATTTTGGACTCATCGCGAGCCACGCGCGAGCGACCATGTTCGAGGCCGCTGTCGGGCTGTCTCTGTCCGTAGCCATCGCGTTCGGCGTCGCCATGCTCATGGACAATTTCCCCGCTGTGCGCAAAGCCCTTTACCCGCTGCTGATAATGTCGCAGACGGCGCCGGTCATAGCGGTGGCGCCCATCCTCATCATATGGTTCGGATTCGGCGCCTTGCCGAAGGTTGTTATCGTCGTCCTCATGTGTTTCTTCCCGATCTGCGTGAGCCTGACGGACGGTTTCGCGGAGACGGACAAGGACTTCCTCGACTACTTCCACCTCATCAAAGCCACGCGGCTGCAGGTCTACCGCCACCTGAAAATCCCGCACGCTCTGCCGTACTTCTTTGCGGGGCTGAAGATAGCGGTGACGTATACGGTCATGGCGGCCGTCATCGCGGAGTGGCTCGGCGGCAACGAGGGCATCGGCGTGTACATGCTAAGGGCGAAACAATCCTTCGCGCTCGACAGGATGTTTGCGGCTATCGCGCTCGTCGTCGCGGTCAGCCTGATACTCATAGCGCTCGTTGACCTCGCCGCGCGCCGCGTGGTCTACTGGAAGGCGGGCGCCGGAGAAGGAGGCGTGGGGGAATGACGTGTTTCGACGGAGCGGCTTCCGTGGGCGGCGGGCGTGAGGGATGCCAGATCGTGCCGGCGCGCGAATCGAAAAACGCGGCGAAGGCTGCGTTCATCGAAGCGCGAAGCGTCAGAAAAAGTTTCGACGGCGTTCCCGTGCTGGACGGCGTATCGATGCGCGTCAGCGGGAGCGAAACCGTCTCGATACTCGGGCCGAGCGGGTGCGGGAAGAGTACGCTCATGAATATCATCACGGGTCTCATCCCCGCGGACGGCGGCGATATCTGTTTCGCGGGGCGGATAGGCTACATGCAGCAGAAGGATATGCTTCTTCCGTGGAAGACCATCATGGCCAACGTGACCCTGCCGCGGATCATCGGCGGCGCGGACAGGCGCGAGGCCGAGGCTGAGGCGTCGCCCTATTTTGAGATGTTCGGAATCGAGGGCTACGAAAATAAATACCCGCGCGAATTGTCCGGGGGTATGCGCCGGCGCGCCAGCTTCCTCAGCGCCTTTCTTATATCGGGTGACGTCATGCTGCTCGACGAACCCTTCGGCGCGCTCGATTCGATCACGCGCGGGCGAATGCAGCGATGGCTCATCGACGTGAAGAGAAAGGTCGGCGTCGCGATCATGCTCATCACGCACGACGTGGAGGAGGCGATCCTGCTCTCCGACCGCGTCTACCTGATGAGCGACAAGCCGAGCCGCGTGCGGGATGAGATAGAGGTGGACTTCTTCGCGGACGAAAAAAGCAGGCGTCTTCTGTCGCCCGAATTCATGGAATATAAGAAGCGGATTTTGGACAGCCTGTGATGAGAGGTTTCGTAATAGTTACTGTGAGAGGGCGCCGATGCTTGTTTCGCTGAAACGCGGAGCTTGACTTCATTGCTTTATCGTGGTAAACTGATAAAGCAATGAAGCGAGCGGCGCGGCGCGATGTGACGCGGGGCGCTCTGAGCGGTTGTGAATCGAGGTTGATATGGCAGGGTATGAGAAGATAACGCCGGAAGGCACGAGGGATATGTTGTTCGAGGAATGCGCCGTTCGCAACGGCGTCATGGCAAAGTTGCGCGGTGTGTTCGAGGAGGCGGGATACCGTGAGGTGAGTACGCCGGGTTTCGAGTTTTACGACGTGTTCGCTTCGGGCGATAAGGCTGAATACTACCCGCAGGAGAGCATGTACAAGATGACGGACGCGCGCGGGCGGCTCGTGGCGGTGCGGCCGGACAATACTATACCCATCGCGCGCATGGTCGCGTCCAAACTGAAGGGCGCGCCGCTTCCCCTGAAACTGAGTTACGCGCAGCAGGTTTTCAGGCGACAGCAGGAACTTAGCGGAAG
>JAISZM010000065.1 GCA_031269205.1 Eubacteriales Family XIII. Incertae Sedis bacterium
TCGGCCTCGGCCATGCCGTCGTGCAGGTTCACGAGTATCTTCACCTCGTCTTCCCCGAGCACATCTTTGGCCTTGTCCTCGTCAAAGGCGACGGCGAACGAGTTTTTGCATACCGTGACCTTGCCTTTGCGCGAAGAGAGGATCACATCCACGTTGTCCGTGTTGAATATCCCGTCGGTATACCCCACCGCGCAGAGTATGCGGCCCCAGTTGGCGTCGCTGCCGAAAATGGCCGTCTTGACGAGGTCGGACTGTATGACGCTCTTCGCTATGCGCATACCTATCTCGTCGGTCGGCGCGTTGGAAACACGGCACTCGATGAGCTTCGTCGCTCCCTCGCCGTCCTTTGCGAGCATCTTCGCAAGAGCGACCGTGACCAAATTGAGCGCGTTCGCAAACACGGCGAAGTTCCGATCTATCTTCGCTATCCTCCTGTTGCCCGCCCTTCCGTTCGCCATGATGACGACCGTGTCATTCGTAGAGGTGTCGCCGTCTATGCTTATCTGGTTGAAGCTATGGTTGATGTCCTCCTTCAGCGCCTCCCGCAAGATGTCTGGCGCGACATCGGCGTCCGTCGTGATAAAGGCGAGCATCGTGGCCATGTTCGGGTTGATCATGCCGCTGCCTTTAGCGATGCCGCCAATGCGGCAGGTTTTGCCGCCGAGATTGAACTGTACGGCTATCTCTTTCTTGACGGTATCCGTCGTCATGATAGCTTCCGCGGCTTCGGAAGAACCATAATATCTCGCCTGCGCGTCTCCGCCTTTGACTATTTTGGCGAGCCTCGGCACGTATTTTTCAAACGGCTCTATCATCGGCGGCTGTCCTATGACGCCCGTACTGCATACGACGATGTCCTGCGAAGCGAGACCGAGGGCTTCGCCCGCGAGTTCGCAGGTGCGGAGCGCGATCTCCATACCGTTCGGCGCGAGCGTGTTCGCGTAACCGCTGTTGATTATCACGGCCTGCGCCCTGCCGTCGGCAAGGTGATCCATCGTCACCTTCAGCGTCGCGCCCTTCACTTTGTTCGTCGTGTAGGCGGCAGCGGCCGCGCACATCGTCTCGCTGTATATGAGCGCGAGATCCTTCTTCTTCGATTTGATTTTAAATCCCGCGTGGAGGCCGGCCGCGTGGAAGCCCAGCGGCGCGCACACGCCGCCGTCGATTTTCTTGACGCCTTTTCCGGCGCTCCGGTTTTTCGTTTTGTCTTTTTCGGGCATGATGTTTCCCTTTTCTTCTATAACATAGTACGATTGTTTTGTGGAGACGGTCGTTTGAGATATGTCGTCGCGGCCCGGGTCATCGTCGCTTCAACCCGCGTTCCTCGGGCAGACCGAGCATGAGGTTCATACACTGTACCCCGGATCCGGACGCTCCCTTGCCGAGGTTGTCGTACCTCGCTATGAGCAAGACGCGGTCGTCGTTTCCCGTCACGTATATCTCGACATCGTTCCTTCCAGCCATGGCTGACGCACTCAGAAACCCTGGTTCGACCCCCTCGTTCTCCGCGCCTTCGGGCATGACCGTGACGAAAGGCTCGCCCGCGTATCTCTCTTCTAGCGCCTTCCATATGTCCTGCCTTGTCACGCGCGGGCGCGCCAGGATATCCGTATGCAGAGGCACGGCGACCTCCATGCCCGCATAGTAGTCCGCCACTACGGGAGAAAAGACAGGGGGCTTCTCGATCCCCGCCATGAGCGTCATCTCCGGCAAATGCTTGTGCCCTTGGCCGAGCGCGTACTGCCTCGGCGCGGCGAGCGACGGGTCGCCGTTTCCGCGCGCGGCAGCCGCGGGTTCGCCCGAGTCGGGCGTCGGGCCGCCATGTCCGCTCGCGGAGTCCTCGTATTCCGCTATCATCCGTTTGCCGCCGCCGCTGTAGCCCGTCAGGCTGAACGCCGCGAACGGATAATCCTTCGGCGCAAGGCCCGCGTCCACGAGCGGCCGCGCGAGCAGGATGAAGCCCGCCGCGTGGCAGCCCGCCATCGCCACCCTGTTCGCCCCCGCTATGCGCGCGCGCTGTCCGGGCGCGAGTTCGGGCAAGCCGTAGACCCAGCCCGAATCCGTGCGGTGAGCCGTTGACGCGTCTATGACGCGCGCCTTTGCGGCGTTGGAATCAGGTCCGTCCTCGCGCGCTTTCGCGTCGAGCGCGGCGACTATCGCGCGCGCGTCTCCGTCGGGCAAACAGAGGAAAGCGATGTCGGCTTCCTCTATCTTCGCGAGGCGCGCGGACGTGTCCTTGCGTTTTGACTCGTCGATGTCAATGAGCCGTATATCATCACGGCTCGAGAGATACGCCTCGATGCGCAGACCCGTCGTGCCCGCGCGCCCGTCTATAAAAACGCCATAAGCTGTCTTTGATTTTTCACTTTCGGACAAACTGTTCATATTATATCAATTCTATTGCAAGTCTCCGGTAACTGTTCCTATTACACTATCGTCATTTCACCGTGCGAGGGTCGCCACCATGAGAGCCTTGATCGTGTGCATACGGTTCTCGGCCTCGTCGAAGACGACCGAATGTCTGCTGCGGAACACCTCGTCCGTGACCTCCCTGATATCGTAGCCGAGTTCTCTCTGGCTCTTGGCGAGTTCCGTCTCGAAATCGTGAAACGAAGGGAGGCAGTGCATGAAGAGCACGTCCGGATTGCCGGTCCGTTCGAGCAGATCCATCGTCACCTTGTAGGGCGTCAGGAGGCGCACGCGCTCAGGTATCTGTTCCTCCTCGCCCATCGAGGCCCATATGTCCGAATATACGGCGTCGGCGCCGGCGAGCGCGGCCGAGGCCTGCGAGAATTCTATCGTGGCGCCGGTTTCCGCCGCGACGGCGGACGCTCCCTTCATTACGGCGGGATCGGGCGCGAGTTCCTCAGGGCCATAGGCGACGAAAGCCATGCCCATCTTCGCGCAGCCGTACATCCACGCGTAGGCCATGTTGTTGCGCGTATCGCCGCAGAACACGACCTTGACCTTGCTCAGGGGCTTGTCGATGTGTTCCTCTATCGTCATGAGATCCGCGAGAATCTGAGTTGGATGGTCGACGTCCGTAAGACCGTTGTACACGGGTACGCCCGAGTGTTCGGCGAGCGCTTCGACGACGGACTGCTCGTAACCGCGGTATTCTATCGCGTCGTAGATGCGACCGAACACTTTTGCGCTGTCTTCAATCGACTCCTTCTTGCCGAACTGAGAACTCGACTTGTCGAGAAAGGTAACGCTGCCGCCCTCCTGCGTGGCGCCCACCTCAAACGAGGAACGCGTGCGTGTCGACGTCTTATCGAAGAGCAAGAGGATATTGCGGCCTCGCAGACTGTCGCCGTAGATGCCGGCCGCCCTGTCCGCCTTGAGTTTTTTGGCGAGGTCGAGCAGATACCTGATCTCCTCCGCCGTGTAATCCATCAGCGTCAGAAAGCTTCTTCCCTTGAGGTTCACAGACATAATCTCCCGCGCGGCATTACCGTACCGCGCATCTCCTTTCCCAATCTTTATTGCTCCGCAGTCCGTAGGGGTTTAGCGTTCCACCGATTGAATATTGCGTTGAATCGGCGGAGCGATAACCGGCGTCGCGCGCGTATCACAGGCATTGATTATACAGGGTGTACGGCGGAGATGTCAATAGAGCGATGTATAATTATTCAATAAAATTAATAAATATTCATAATGGGCGATGGCCTGGTTCGGGAAGAACTGCTTTGTTGGCAGAACCCGCTGAAACCACCAGTATCAACGGATTCCGCTGCCGCGCATTTCAGCGAAAATCCTCGACGTAGCCTTTTGCGCAACATTTAATTGGCGGAGCAATAGCTGGCGCGAGGCGCGGTAAAGGCGCGGTCACGTGGGAAAGTTTATCCTCTGGGGCGCGAAGTGGCGGCTTTGAGACGCTTCGTCACGTCTGTATCGTTAAAATTCAACATTCCGTCCTTTCCGGTCGCGATGAGGACGCCCGGTTTGACGCGCGGGCCGTGGAAGTCAGAGCCGCCCGTGACGATAAGCCCGAGCTTCTCGGCCAATCGCGCGTAGGCGCGCGTCCGCTCACGATCGTAGATGCCGTAGTGGCATTCGAGTCCCCTGAGTCCCTGCCCTTTCAGGATCTTCAAGCTCGCTTCAAGATCCGCGTCGTTGAGACGGAGCGAATCGGGGTGTGCGAGCACGGCCACACCGCCGACCGCGCGTATCTGCGCGATGCTCTCCTCCGCGGTGGGCTTCGGCTTCGGGACTTTGCGGAACTCGTCGCCCGTCAGGTATTTCAGGAAGGCGTCTTTGATCGAGGCGACCTTGCCCATGCGGGCCATGGCTCCCGCGATCTGCGGACGACCTATGTAACTGCTGTTCGAGAACTTCTTCACCTCTCCGTAGTTAATGCGCACGCCTTTTCTGTTCAGATATTCGAGAATGTTGTCCGTGCGCTCGCCGCGCAGGGTCATGAGCCGCTCCGTGAAATCGCGAAACGGTTTGGCTTTGTGGTCTATAAAATAGCCGAGTATGTGCTGTTCGTGCGCGTGCGCGGTGGTTATCTCTATGCCAGGGAGGCAAAGAAATGGTTTGCTCAGCCGGGTTTTGTCACACGCGCATTCGGCGTTCACTGCGGCCGCCTCGGAAAACGCTTCGTCTATGCCGTCCGTCGTATCGTGGTCAGTCAGGGCCATGACGCGCAATCCCGCCTCGGCGGCGAGCCTGACGACCCTGGAGGGAGCGTACTCGCCGTCGGATTTATTCGAATGTAAATGAAGGTCTACGATAGCCATACCAATAGGTAGTTTATCATACAAAAACTACGAAACAGAAAATTTGACATAATGTCGTCGCGGATGTATAATGACTCTCGCCGCCATAATGTGCCTTTTGACTGTTAGGCCAAGTCAGCGCGCTTGCCGGAGTGGCGGAATAGGCAGACGCACCGGACTTAAAATCCGGCGAGCCGAAAGGTTCGTACCGGTTCGACCCCGGTCTCCGGCACCACAGATACATAGCGCAGGGTAGAGCAGTTGGTAGCTCGTCGGGCTCATAACCCGGAGGTCAGGGGTTCAAGTCCCCTCCCTGCAACCAAAAGTTCTGTAAGAATCTCCGCAACCGTGCGAGTGTTCTTACAGAACTTTTTTAGAACCTTCGCAATGATGTGTGAGTATCGAAACAAGGACGTATACTGCAGTTTGAAAGATTGCGCGTAATAATGGAAAAACTCATTATGTTCATAGGAAATTCAAACCACACGATTCTCCTCCGCCTACGCAAAAATTCAGGCGGAAATCATCTTTAGCTTTTCGTCAAGCCATAGTTTGATTATTGACTGGCGTGTGACTCCAAGACGGTCGGCCTCGTCATCAAGCAAGTTGACCATCCAATTGGGCAGACTGACATTTACTTTCTGCACATCCAGACCGGGGCGCGTAGCTTTACT
>JAISZM010000101.1 GCA_031269205.1 Eubacteriales Family XIII. Incertae Sedis bacterium
AACCAGCCCGTTGAGGCTGCCGCCGAGGATGATCGTCTTGTTTTTAAAGTCCGCGATGCCCGCGTTCACGATGCCTGCCAAACCCTGCATGTCTTCGTTGTTGCGCAGGGTGTATGCGATATCCGCTTCGTGGCCGTAATACCAATCGGTGTTCGCGTGCGTAGAGACGCCGCTCCCTGTTTTCCTCGGAGCGCCAGAAGCGTACGCCGCGGCGTCTGTTTCACCCAAAGCGCTGTGCGTCGCGGCAAAGGCGCCGTCTGTTGAGAGCAAAGCGCCATCTGTCATCGTCGGGTTCTCCCCCGCTCCAGCGACCGCGCCGTCCGTCACGGCCAGAGCTTCCGCTGGCGCGGCGAGCGAAATTATCAACAACCCGCTCACGAGTATCGAGATCGACCTCTTCACGTTCGCCTCAAGGATGTTATCCATTATCTTCTTCATCTCACATCATTCCTTACCGATCGGAAGCATCGTCGCTCTCGATCGTCGCGGCTTCGTCCTGTTCTTGTTCCGCGCCGCCGTCGCTTTCGCCCGTTACGGCTCTGTTCATATCTTCCTGCAGCATGTAATACTTGCCGGTCATGGGATCCTGATAGACCTTGCCGAGTTCTATGAACCCACCGCCGCTTCCGGCGTTGTCCGTGATCTCCTCCACGTCCCGCATCTCGGTCACCTGCTCGGACTGGATCACTTCACGCATGTCCGAGACGTCGAGATTCCAGTACGCGACCAAAGCGAGCATAAGGCCGCAGGCGAAGACGAGCATGACGTCGGCGAGGTTCACGAGTCCCACGCGCGGATCGACGTCAGGCTCCGTGTCGAATCCCTGACTCGAAAACGGCGACGTTGAAAAGTTCCGCGCCATCATCTCCCTCCTTTCGCGGTATCGTCGGGCTGACCGCCCACCGGATCGTGCGGCAGCTTGACGCCCTCCTCCCGGGCGGTGTTCGCCTTGTCGAGCACCACGGTCATGAGGGATTCGAGAATCAGCGTGTACTGGCCGTACCACCTCTTGCGAACGGCCGTCACGACCATGGCGACGACCGCCGCCACCAGACCGGCGACGGTGCCGTCAAACGCGACCAATAACGACATCGACAATTCGGCGACATTACCCTGCCCCATCGCCACAATGCCTGGCCCGAGCGGGATCAGTGTACACATGAGGCCGAGCATCGGCGCTATCTTCGTGACCTGTTCGCTCCACAAAAGCGTGCGTTTGTAACGGTCATTGACCTTTTCTATCTGCGCGCGCGCGAGCGCGAAGAGTTCGTCCGAGGTGAGTCCCATGTTCTTCGTGACCGTGATGAGCGCGTTTTTCTGCGGCTTCAGCAGCCGGCCGCCCGTGAGAACGCCCTCGATATCGTCGTAGCCGGCGTCGTGGATGGCGTTGATCACCTGGCGGCTGTCAACCTTGTAATGTCGCCGTTCGGTAAAGACCTCCATGATGAGGGAGCCTACGCTGAAGAGCGCGAAGAGGATGAGCAATCCGAGCGCGACCATGACAGGTATCATCAGGGTCTGCGCCAACGTATGCAGAATGGTGGTGATATAGAGGTACAGGTCGGATACATTCATGTCTATGGTAATCTCCTTTTGAAACCTATGAGGAAACTGAGTCCTCCCGCGACCACGCAACCTCCGGCCAGAGGCCCGGCCGCGTACAGCCCGGGCAGATCCATATCGATCGGAGCGACGTTTGTCCTCGTGTTGCTGATCATTTCGTACACCTTGAATCTGCCGCTGGAGGAAAAGGGGATAACACTCTTCGAACCCGCATCCTTCTTCCCCCCCATTTCGGCTTTTTTGTCAGAACCCGGGCTGTCTTCGATCCCGCCCGCCACTGAGTCGTTCTCGCTCTTCGCGTCGTCGTCCGAATTCTCTCCGCCGCCCGAATTCTCTCCGCCGTTCCGACCATTTGCCTTGCCTACCGTCCCCGCCGCGCCGCCGTCGCCGTCTTCTTCCCCGACGACGGAAACCTCATCCTCTCTTTGTTCTCCTTCTTTTTCAGCATCGTCGTTCTCTTTCTCGCCGTCTTCTTCCGGCTTCTCGTTTTCAGCCGGGGGCGCGCCATTCAAAACTATAGTGATGGCCTGAATATAATATATCTGATATGAGGAGTTCGCTTCGCCGCCCCAGAGCGGGCCAAACACAAGCCTGAACCGCGTACCCTCATCGAGAGGGAGGCTCGGGTCAGCCATGGATTCGCCCCACATCATATTCGACTCAAACGCGAGCATAGGCGGCACGACCGTCGCGCCCGCGCGCGAGCCTATATCCCAGTTCGGGAAATAGTAACGCGAGCCGGAATCGTACAACAGCTTGGACGTGATGGGATTGTCGTAGCCGTCGGCCGTCGTGAACCGGAATTGGTATACGTCCTCGATCTCCACACCTTCCAACGCAAGCACGTCCTTGAACAGATAGCCCGAGGCCCTGATGACGCCGTAACGATCACCGCCCAGGATCGAGTACGAATTTGTGACGGCGGAAAGTTTGCCGGCGAGTTCAGAGAGCGCGTAGGTGTGGGTCTGCGCTACTTTATCGGGAAGTTCCCGGTACACGACCTTCAGCGTGAGGTTCTCCGCCGGCTTATAGGCGTATTCGCCGGTATCGACCGTTACGCGCGCCGTGTCTGTCACGCGCTTGCCGCCGTTGCCGCCCGTCACGCTGCACCTGACGAAGCAGTTGCCCGAATACTCGGTGGTCTTCAGCCTGCCCGTGTCTTCGTTGACGGTAGCGACGACGTTCGAGCCGCCGACGGACCATTTGATCGTAGACGTGATTTCGTCTGTGCGCGTATCCTCTACGCGATCCTCATCTGTCTTGGGATTGTGCCATGTCACCCGCGCGTGGAACGAAAAGAATTTGTTCTTGCCCTCTATCACGGTCGTGACGTCGTCCTTATCGCTGAGAGAATTCCCCTTCTCATCGATGATGGCGACGTCGCTCACGTATTCGGCGGTCTGCCCGCTTATCAGCACCGACACGCTCTTTGACGGCGCCGATCCTTCGTATTTGCTTTCCTCCGCCACGGTCGCTGTGATGGTTACTTCGCCATCCTCTATCGCGGTGATCAGCCCATTCGGAGATACCGTGGCGATATCGTTGTCGCCGCTCGTCCAATCGAGGGCGACCGCGCCCACCGGATTGGTGTCATCAGCCGTCTCGTACATGACCCCGTCGCTCTTGTTCGTGGTGAAATAGCCGTTCAGCTGTATGGTCTTGCCTTTGGTTGTGATGCTCAGCGTTTTGTATTTGCTGTCAGAGTCCTCACCCACGAAATGCTTTTGTCCATCGCTGCCGGGTTCATCGTTTTTCAGATAGAGGGCGTTCACGACTTCTTTCGACACCTCCTCCTCATCCGTCTTTGTCCCGTACTTGCAGGATTCGGTGAAGGTTTTGACCGCCGCTTTCAGCGCCGCCGTCTGGTCGTCTACCGCTTTCTGAGCGACGACTTCGTCTTTCAGTGTTTCTTTCGCCTCTTTTATAGAGGCGTTGAGGGAATTGAACGCCGCTTGCGGCGCCCATAGATTGTCCTCGCCGATGTCGGTTCCGTCCGTCGAAGGTCTCACGTCTTTCTTGACATCCTCGGCTTCCGTTATCGCTTCCTCGAGGGTCGATGAGTCGACCGCTTCAGGAGTTCTGTCGGCGTCTTCACCATCTTCCTGTTCGTCTTCCTGTTCCTGACCGTCTTCCGCGTACGCCGCAAGGACCGTTGGCGAGGTTCCCGAAACAGGATGTGACGCCACGCCGCATGGCGTTGCGGCCGCTGGCGGCGCGGAACAAAACGGCTGAGCGAGTATCAGTATCGCGGCGATAAGGCATATCGAACCAAAGGGTTTGCTGAACCTTTTTAATTTTCCCCCCGTAAACCTTCTCATGATCTCCCTTTTTCGATGCGCTCAGGCGGCGGATAGGAACTGCCGAGCAGTTCTCTTATCGTACCGTCGTCTATATCTTTCTCGTACATGACTTTGAAGAACTCGCGCACCACATCGAGCATGTCCACGTCGTATATGTCGGAGTACAGCAGGTTGGCGATCCAGTGGATGCCGATGATGCGGTTCACACCGGGTGGACGGTCGCACCAAGCCCACGGCTCGTTCGGCATGGCGTAGACGCGGCGATTCTTAACAGCCTCAATCTCCTGCCAGTTGGGATTCGTGAGGATGTCCTCGTAGGCGCCGCCGCGTATGTTCGTGTCCCAGGCGATGATTACCTCGGGATCCCACTCGAGTACCTGTTCGAGCGAAACGTCGGTCATGCCTCCCCCGTAGGTTTCCTCGCACTTCGCCGCGCCTACCGCCCCGGCCTCAAGGAACCCGAGCATGTGCTGTGAGGTTTCCGGCTCCGTCTGTAGTCCCTCTGGTCCTTCCGCGTAGTAGACGGTGATGCGCTCTTCCTCGGGGATCCCTTCCACGACGGAACGAACGGCGTTGTAGCTTTTCTCGCAATAGGTCGCAAGCTCCTCCGCGCGTTCCTTGCGATCGAGGATATCTCCCAGGAACCTGAACGCCTGTGGTATCTTCGTGAACGAGCCGTCGACGAGGACGCAGGGTATGCCCGTTTGGGCTTGCAGGCTTTCCGCCTCGGATATGTTTTGGCGGGTCAGCCCTACGCCGCTGATGGAGAACATGATATCGATGTCCTCGGTCAGCAGGGATTCGCGATCTATCTCTCCGTTGTTATGTATGGTTCCGAGATACGGCAGCTTTTCTATCCCCTCCGGAAGGAATCGCAACTGGCTTTCGTCAAACTTGCTCGCCGTGCCGCCGAGCAGGTCAGGACTCAGGCAGGTGATGTATACCTGTGCGAGCGCGGACGTGAAGAATACGGACTTTATATTGTCCGCCGTGGGTATCTCCACCTCTCGCCCGGCGTCGTCGGTGACGACGCGTTTGCCGAGGATGAGTGAATCCGCGGCGGCTTTTGCGGAGCCGCAGCCCGCGAAGGAAAGCGAGGCGCTCAAAATGGCGGCGACGAGCGTCAACGCTATGAACACCTTATTGCTACTTCTCGCTCTCTTCATCATGAATCAGTTATCTTTCATCACGCTGCGGTTGCTCGTGTTCCCCGGGGTCGTCGTCCCGTGGCCGCCTCTGTTTCCTTGCGCCGTCATCTGCCGCAACAGCGGTATGACGCTCTTCACCTCATCGCCGGAATCCAGTTTGACCGTAGCCACATAGACCTGAGCGCCATATATCCTCTTGAGCGTCTCCGTGGTGATCGTCCCTTCCGGAGAGCCTTCTTCGATGATCTTTCCATCGTCCATCACGAGGACCTTGTTCGCGCAGAGCAGTGCGTGGTGCGGATCGTGCGTGACCATGACGACGGCCATGCCCCTGCGGCTCAAATCCCGCATACGGCTGAGTACGAGTTGCTGATTGCCAAAATCGAGCGAGGCGGTAGGTTCGTCCATCACGAGTATCTTCGGCTCCTGAGCGAGCGCGCGGGCGATGAGGACGAGCTGCTGTTGGCCGCCGGACAGCGCCGTGTATTCCTCCCTCGCGATAGATGCTATGCCCATCTGTTCCATCGCGCTATACGCCGCCTCCATGTCGGCCTTTGAAACCCCAGCGACGGAGGACTTCAGGTGCGGGGTGCGGCCGAGGAGAACGACATCTGAGACGATAAAAGGAAACGGGATGGCGTGTACCTGCGGTATGTAGGCGAAGACCTTCGCCCTTTCCTTCGCGGAAACCGGGTCGTCTCCGCTTCTGTGTCCCGCCGCGACCGCGACGTATTCGCCGTCCACCGTCACGGCGCCTCCGGACAGCGGCAAAAGGCCGAGAATTCCCTTCAGAGCCGTGGTCTTGCCGCAACCGTTCGCGCCGATAATGCAGGTAAAGTCGCCTCGGTCAACGGTAAAACTGATCCCTCTGACCACTTCCTTGCCGTGGTACCCCGTATGTAGGTTCGTCACTTTCATCATTCCATCGACCACGATCACCAACCCCGCAGATTTCTGCGATATATGACGATAAAAAACGGCACGCCGAGTATGCTCGTGAGCAAGCCTATGGGGATCTCGACGCTGTATACGAGCCGGGCAAAATTGTCCACGACGAGCAGAAAAATAGCGCCCGTCAGCATCGTCGTGGGAAGCAGCGCCACGTAGTTCGGTCCCACGAGCGCGCGCGTAAGGTGTGGCACGACGAGTCCAATCCAGCCGATGATGCCCGCCACGGCTATCGAACTTGCGGTGAGAAGCGTAGCCCCGATGATGACGAGGGTTCGCGTCAGACTCGTATTCAGCCCGAGGCTTTTGGCCTCATCCTCGCCGAAACTCATGACGTTCAGATTCCACGACTGGCACAGAACGAGTGCGAATCCTATACCCATAGGGATCAGCAGAGGCAGCACGTCGTCGTTCTCCGCGCCCGCGAACGACCCCATGAGCCAAAACGTGATCGCCGGGAGTTTGTCGTCGGCGTCGGCCACGAGTTTGATGATGGACGTCCCGCTTGAAAAGAGCGTACCCACGAGTATCCCTCCGAGTATCAGCCCGAGCAAAGCGTCGCCACGTACGACTCTGTTGATGAGCATGACGAGTCCGACAGCGATCAATCCGCCTATGAAGGCAAACGACTGGATGAACGCGTTACCGAGGTTCATGAGCATGGCAAGGCAAGCGCCGAACGAAGCGCCCGCGGAAGCGCCCAAGATATCGGGGGATACCAGAGGATTCTTGAACATCCCCTGATAGGAAGCGCCCGCGACCGACAGCGCCATCCCCACCAATACCACTATGACGACGCGAGGTATCCTGATGTTGAACAACGCGACGTCGAGCTTCGGGTCGGTCAGCGCGCTGCCGTTGAAGTGTTCTATGACATCGGCGACGACCTGAGACGGCCACGCGAAATAACTCCCCAGCAGGAGCGAGACAAGCATAACGCAAATCAGGGCCGCCGCAAGAAAACAAATTTTCCGCTTCAAACGCCCGGTTGAAAACGCTTGGGTGACATCATCCATAAAACAAGTTTCTCAATAGTGAACCTCAGAAAACTCTAGCGCACACCTTTGTATCACCTATATTTTATAGCTGACAGGGAACGTCGGTCAGTTGTTTCGGCAACCTTGGAAATGATGCTGAGAAATATATCTATCGTTTAGCGGAGTCCTCGTTAAGACCCCGTATCAACTTCGGCAACTCAGTAATGTCGTTGAGGACGAAATCCGC
>JAISZM010000185.1 GCA_031269205.1 Eubacteriales Family XIII. Incertae Sedis bacterium
CCGTCTCATCATAAGCGCGGCGCATAACATCAAACACCGTCGGCCCATAGGCCGACGAGTTTCCCGTCTCAACGGACTCCGCGCCCGGCGTCCTTTCCGTCGTCGTGATATCCGCCGGCCCGTCGCCCTCGCTACCGGCCTCCTGCCGCAGATATCCCACTCGCTTCCCGGGTGCGATAAATATTTCCCCGTCTATATCGTCGTCTCTACCCGCCAGAATTTTCAGCAAGGTCGACTTCCCCGCGCCGTTCCCTCCGATAATGCCGACGTGCTCGCCCTTGTTCACATTAAAAGTAATATTCTCAAGGACCGTCTTGACGCCGAATGATTTTGAAAGATTTGAAGCCGCTATTTCCGTCATCTGTATCCGACAAGCCGCATCCCCGGCGGGCTGTTTAGTTATATGTCTTTACTTCTCTTTGAACAGATCAAAAGCGCGCTGCCTGCGCGTCAGTCTTCTATGATCTTGCGCCCGTCGTAATAGTTGCACACGGGGCAAACCCTGTGCGGCAGTTTCATGTTGTGACAATGCGGGCACTCGGACAGAGCGGGTGCGGTCATCTTCATGTTCGGAGCCCTTCTCGAGTCCCTCTTCGCTTTTGATGTTTTTCGCTTTGGAACAGCCATCGCCGTTCACCTCCTTGCAAGATTTCCTCTACGCGTCCCGCTGGAATAGACGGGCGGCGTTTCATTATTCGTATCGGCGACCGAGCCGCTACGCGACCCTTCGCACCTACTGTTTACACAGCCCGAATATTATATTACGCCGCCGTTGCGTTGTCAAATTTGTGTGCGCATTATATTTGACACCGCATCAGGTTCCGAGATGGACAAAAATGGCGTGGCGACTGAATAGTCACGCCTGTAGACAAATTTTAACCCGAGGCAATGCGATAGCTTGCGCGACGCCCTGAAAGATAATATAATTAATTTTCAGCGTGATGCGCTTTGATTTTGCGTATTTCGTTTTGGAGGTATGTTCCCGGGAGCAAGGAGGATCATTTATTATGGCGAAGATTTTTTACGAAAGCGACACAGATATCAAACTTCTCGACGGTAAGACCGTCGCGATAATAGGCTACGGCAGTCAGGGTCACGCGCACGCGCTGAACCTGAGCGAAAGCGGCGTTGACGTGGTCGTAGGACTTTACGAGGGCAGTCGCTCGTGGAAGGACGCTGAAGGCGCGGGGCTTGCGGTGGCGACCGCCTCGGAAGCGGCGGCGAAGGCCGACATCATCATGATACTCGTTCCGGACGAATTGCAACCCGGCATTTACGAGGAAAGTGTGAAGCCGAACCTGAAGGAAGGCAAGACGCTCATGTTCGCGCACGGGTACAACATACATTTCAATCAGATACTGCCTCCTACTGATATTGATGTAATAATGATCGCGCCGAAGGGTCCGGGCCACACGGTTCGCAGCGAGTATGTTGAAGGTAAAGGCGTCCCGTGTCTCATCGCGGTTCATCAGGACGCGTCGGGCAGGGCTGAGGATACGGGACTCGCCTACGCGGCCGGCATCGGCGGAGCGCGCGCGGGCGTACTCAAGACGACGTTCCGCGAGGAGACGGAGACGGATCTCTTCGGCGAGCAAACCGTGTTGTGCGGCGGCGTGACAGCTCTCATGCAGGCCGGATTCGAGACGCTCGTCGAGGCGGGATATGAACCGGAGAGCGCTTATTTTGAGTGCATTCACGAGATGAAGCTTATTGTGGACATGATATACCAAGGCGGATTTGACCGCATGAGGTATTCCATATCGAACACGGCCGAGTACGGAGACTACGAGGTCGGGCCGCGCATCATCACCGAAGAAACGAAGAAGGAAATGAAGAGAGTCCTCGCGGAGATTCAGGACGGAAGTTTCGCAAAGAACTGGAACACGGAGAACAGGGTAGGGCGGCCGCATTTCCTCGCGGCGCGCAGGATACACGCGGAGCACGAGCTTGTCAAGGTGGGTAAGGAACTTCGGAAGATGTACAGCTGGAACGAGTAACGACATGAAATTGAACGGCGCTAAAATAATAATGGAAAGTCTGCTCGAACAGGGAGTGGACACTATTTTCGGATATCCGGGCGGACAGATAATGCCGCTGTACAACGCCCTCTACGACTACACGGAGGACGGCAGGATCAGGCACATCCTCACCTCGCACGAGCAGGGCGCGACGCACGCCGCCGACGGCTACGCGCGCTCGACGGGCGGTGTCGGAGTCTGCTTCGCGACAAGCGGGCCGGGCGCGACAAACACGGTGACCGGCATCGCGACGGCTCATATGGACAGTTCGCCTATAGTCGTGATAACGGGGCAGGTGCCCGTTTCGTCCATCGGGCGGGACTCGTTTCAAGAGGTTGACATCGTAGGCATTACGTTGCCGATAACGAAACACAGCTACGCGTTGCGCTCTATGGACGAAGTGGCGCCGGCTGTGCGCGAGGCTTTTCGCATCGCGAAGAGCGGTAGGCCGGGGCCCGTGCTGATCGACGCGCCGAAGGATTTGCTCGTCGGAGAAACGGATTACAAGCCCGAGAAACCGCTGCCGCCGTATCCGCGGCCACGGGTCG
>JAISZM010000124.1 GCA_031269205.1 Eubacteriales Family XIII. Incertae Sedis bacterium
ATCGAAGTGAAGATGCCGGAGAAGGATATCGACGCTGCGGCGAAAAATCTGATTGCATTAAAAGATAAACTCGCCGATTCGGTAAGTGAGCGCTGTGCGTTTCTTGCAGTCGTTACATCAGGTAAGGCTTCTTATTTGCGTCCTGACGGTGTGCGCGTCATATCGCTGGGGCATCTTGGGGTATAATACTGAGCGGACAGCGTGGTCGCGCACTACGCGAACCGCGCGAAGGCGGGTGCGGCGATCGTGACCTGCATGGGCATCAACAACAAGACGCGCGTTACGGGGATTTCGGACATCGACGAGTTTGATTGGGCGGTGCGACCTTGTTTGCGTTCACCGCGCCGGGGCATACTTACCTGCATAAACAGTCACTCAAACCTTAGGTGGGATTCTTCCATCTTGACGGGTGGCATTATAAAGTGGCAGAATGTACAGGTAAGACAAAAGTCTTTACTAACTAAAGCAAAGAAAAAATATTAAGGAACAAGGAGGAATTGGTTATGGGAAAAATGAAAGGTTTGGCGATGTTGGGGTTCGATCAAATAGGTTGGATCGAAAAGGATGTTCCGAAAGTCGGGCCGATGGACGCGCTCTGCAAGCCGCTCGCGATATCGCCGTGTACGTCGGACGTGCATACCGTATGGGAGAAGGCGCTCGGTGAGCGGCACGACCTGATACTCGGTCATGAGGCGTCCGCGGAGGTCGTAGAGGTCGGCCCGCTCGTAAAGGATTTCAAGGTCGGTGATAAGGTCATCGTTCCGGCCATCACGCCCGACTGGGAGGCGGTGGAATCCCAAGCCGGATATTCACAACACTCGGGCGGTATGCTGAACGGATGGAAATTCTCCAATATAAAGGACGGCACGTTCGCGGAATACTTCCACGTCAATCAGGCCGACGGAAATCTCGCGCACCTGCCCGATGACATAAACATCGAAGATGCGGTCATGCTGTCGGACATGGTTCCCACGGGATTCCACGGCGCGAACAACGCGGAGGTCGAATACGGCGACACGGTCGTCGTTATCGGCATAGGCCCGGTGGGACTCATGGCCGTGGCCGGATCGGTTCTGCGCGGCGCCGGCAGAGTGTTCGGCGTCGGCTCCAGGAAGAAATGTCAGGAGGTTGCGGAATACTACGGCGCCACGGATTTGGTCAATTACCGGGATGGGGATATCGTCGAGCAGATCACCGAATCGATGAACGGCAAGCCCGTCGACAAGGTCATCCTTGCGGGCGGCGGTCTTGAAACCTTCGACCAAGCGGTCAGGCTCGTGAAGCCCGGCGGCATCGTTTCTAACATAAACTATCTCGGTACGGGCGACTATATCAAAATACCGAGGGTCGAATGGGGTCTCGGCATGGGCCATATCAGGATCACCGGAGGACTCATGCCGGGAGGAAGGAAAAACATGGAGTATCTCGCGAGAGTGCTTCAACACGGCAGGCTTGATGTCAGTCCTATGCTCACGCACAGATACAGCAGGCTGGAAGACCTTGAGGAAGCCCTTCTCCTCATGAAGGACAAACCGAAAGACCTGATTAAGCCTGTTGTAACGGTCGCCTGAATCAAGAGAGGGCTATCGTTTTTATGTTCCATTCGTCAACCTGTCGGAAATTCCGACAGGTTGATATGACACGTCCGCCGGAAACAAGGACGAGACGCGCAAGTCACGTCATATCAATCTGATAGCGGACTACGAGCGTGGCGGCAAGCCGGTTTCGCAGTGGTGCGAGAAAGTCGGCTGCACATTAAATTTGGTTAATTTGTCGGTTTTCAAGTTCCGTTAAGGTTGAATTAATAACATCGGTATGATAATATTTTCACATTGCGCCGTTGCCAAATGACTGGCGCGGGTTTCCCTTTGTTTAGCATGGGGCATCGGTATAGGAGTATCCTGATTTGAAAAGAGCAGCAGCGAGAAATGTCATCTTTTACATACTGATCATAGCGATCGTCGTCGTGATTGCGTTTGTTTGGAGGGGCGCTTCTACCGATGAAAAACCGAAAGAAGTTAAGGTTTCTGAAGTTGTCCAGGAATTGAAGAACAAGAACGTAAAGAGTATAGAATTCGCGGACGATAACGGCATCACGGCGATCCTGAAAAACAAGAATGAAATAGTCAGTCCTTCGTCATACCTCTACAATGCGTGGCTTACAGAGACCTATGTCGGGCCGCAGATGGCGTCGGGCGACATCGAAGCCTCGGAGAAGCCGTCGAGCGGCAATGTTCTCATGACGCTGTTGCCGACCCTGCTCATGGTGGCTTTCCTCGTGTTCTTCATGTATATGATCATGAACAACGGCGCGGGTGGCGGCGGCAAGGTCATGCAGTTCGGACGTAGCCGCGCGCGCATACACAAGGAGGGCGATGGCAAGAAGGTCACCTTTGAGGACGTGGCGGGACTCGATGAGGAGAAGGAGGAACTGACCGAAGTCGTCGATTTCCTGAAAAACCCGAAGAAGTACAACGAACTCGGCGCGCGCATACCGAAGGGCATATTGCTTGTCGGGCCTCCGGGTACGGGCAAGACCTATATATCCAAAGCCGCGGCCGGGGAGGCGGATGTGCCTTTCTTCACCATTTCGGGTTCCGACTTCGTCGAGATGTTCGTCGGTGTCGGCGCCTCTCGCGTGCGCGATTTGTTTGAGCAGGCGAAGAAGAACTCGCCGTGCATCATCTTCATCGACGAGATTGACGCAGTCGGCAGAAGGCGCGGGGCGGGCCTGGGCGGCGGCCACGATGAACGCGAGCAGACGCTGAACCAGCTGCTCGTCGAGATGGATGGTTTCGGCGAGAACTCGGGCATCGTTATCCTCGCTGCCACGAACAGGCCTGACATCCTGGATCCGGCGTTGCTCCGGCCGGGGCGCTTTGACCGACAGGTCGTCATAGGCATTCCGGATATCAAAGGGCGCGAGGCAATTTTCCGCGTCCATTCGAGAAACAAACCGCTGGGCGACGAGGTGGACGCGAAGGTGCTTGCTCGCCGGACGCCGGGATTCACGCCGGCGGACATAGAGAACATGCTGAACGAGGCGGCGCTCTTGACGGCGCGGCGCAACGGCCGCACTATCCGCATGGACGAGATAGAGGCGGCCATTACGAAGGTCATCGCGGGACCCGAGAAAAAGAGCCGCGTCATCTCGGACAAGGAGCGCAGATTAACGGCCTTCCACGAGGCGGGGCACGCCGTCGTCGCCCACTCGCTGCCGAATACGGATCCCGTCCATCAGATCACGATCATACCCCACGGCATGGCCGGCGGCTTCACCATGACGCTGCCGAAAGAGGACAAATATTATGGTACGAAGACGGAGATGCAGGAGGAGATTGTGCATCTGCTCGGTGGACGCGCGGCGGAGAAGGTGACGCTCGACGACATCAGCACGGGCGCGAGCAACGACATCATGCGCGCGACGGACATAGCGCGCAATATGGTGACGAAGTACGGCTTCAGCGACAAACTCGGCCTCGTCAATTATAGCGCGGCAGACGAGGTCTTTCTTGGCAAGGACTTCACGACGCACAAGAATTATTCCGAAGAGATAGCTTCCGAGATAGACGAAGAGATCAAGGCTATCATCGACGAATCATTTTCGATGGCTATAAAGATACTTACGAAGAACAAGGATAAGCTCGAGGTCGTCGCCGGGGCGCTGCTCGAGATAGAAACGCTCGACGGCGAACAGTTCGAGGCGCTGTACTCGGGATCCCTGACGCTTGAAGAACTCCGTAAACAGATAAAGGACGAGGAAAAGGACATCAGGGCTAAAAACGAAGCCGAGGCCGCGGAGACCGAACTCCTCCTGAAGGAAGCGGAACTTGAAGAAGCGGAAGATGGGGATTATTACGACGACGGATACGAAGAAAACCTGGATGGGGCTGACGTTGAGGGACAGTCGGGCGACCGCATAGGTTCCGGCGATGAGACGGAAGGCGACGGGAACGTGTGGATGGTCGAACGCCCCGAACCGGTGAAAAAGCCCGCCCGAAAGACCGTAAAAAAGACTCCGAAGCGAATAGACAAAAAGGATAATGAGAATGACGAATGAAAAATCGGAAGCACTGAGAAAGAATAAAGCTGAAATCGCCCTTGGCGGCGGCCAGAAGAGAATCGACAAACAGCATGAATCGGGCAAGCTCACGGCGCGGGAACGCCTCGAATTATTTTTCGACAAGGGGACGTTCACGGAAATCGACGTGTTTGTTTCCCATCGGTCGAGCAATTTCGACATGCCGAACGTACACGCGCCCGGAGACGGGGTCGTGTCGGGTTACGGCAACGTCAACGGACGGCTCGTGTTCGCGTACGCTCAGGACTTCACGGTGCTCGGCGGCTCGCTCGGCGAGTATCACGCGGAGAAGATCGTGAAGACCCAGAAGATGGCGCTGAAGATGGGCGCGCCCATAGTCGGCATGAACGACAGCGGGGGCGCGCGCATACAGGAGGGCGTGAACGCGCTCTCGGGTTACGGCAAGATATTCTACAACAACACGATAGCGAGCGGCGTCGTGCCGCAGATATCCGTGATAATGGGACCGTGCGCGGGCGGCGCCGTGTACAGCCCGGCTATCACGGACTTCATCTTCATGGTTGACGGCACGAGCAAGATGTTCATCACGGGGCCGCAGGTCATCAAGGCGGTCACGGGAGAGGACGTCTCGGACGAGACGCTCGGCGGCGCCATGACGCACAACAGCGTGAGCGGCGTCGCGCACTTCATCGGAAAGGATGATGAGGATACCATCGCGCAGGTCAAGGATTTGCTGTCATATCTGCCCTCGAACAACCTCGAGGTCGCGCCGCAGAGGCAGGCGTCCGACGACGTGAACCGATTGATCCCCGAGCTGAACGACATCATCCCCGAAAGTCCGAACAAGGGTTACGACGTGTACGACGTCGTCAAGGCCATCGCGGACGACGGCAGGTATCTCGATGTGGCGAAGCATTACGCGAAGAATATAGTCACGTGTTTCATCAGGCTCGCCGGAAGCACGGTGGGCGTCATAGCGAATCAGCCGAAGGTTGCGGCGGGATGTCTGGACATCAACGCGTCGGACAAAGCGGCGCGTTTCGTCAGGCGTTGCGACGCGTTCAATATCCCGCTGCTGAACATCGTCGACGTACCGGGGTTCCTGCCCGGCGTCGGTCAGGAGACGGGCGGCATCATCCGTCACGGCGCGAAACTGCTCTACGCCTATTGCGAGGCCACCGTGCCGAAGGTCACGATGATACTCCGCAAGGCCTACGGCGGCGCGTACATCGCCATGTGCAACAAGGAACTCGGCGCCGACCTCGTGTTCGCGTGGCCGTCCGCGGAGATCGCGGTCATGGGCGCGGACGGCGCGGCGAACATCGTGTTCCGTAAGGACATCAAGAACGCCGACGATCCCATCGCGAAGCGAGCGGAGAAGGTCGCCGAGTACGAGGAAAAGTTCAACAATCCCTATCGTGCGGCCGAGATGGGCTATGTCGAGGACATCATAGAACCTTCGCAGTCGAGGCAGCGGCTCGTCGGCGCTTTCGACATGCTCGAGTCCAAGCGCGAGAGCCTACCCGCGAAGAAGCACGGGAATATCCCACTGTAGGGAGGGCGTCATGGGTTTTTTCAAGAAGAAAAAAAAGAAGGAAGCCGCGGCGGTTGCAACAGCGGGCGCGATGAACGGAGAACTGCTCGCCGTGCTCGGAGCGGCCGTGGCCGCTTCGCGGTCGGATGAGCACGTAGCTGTTATAGCGGCCGCGCTTGCGGCCTACGAGGACAGCGGCGCGTCGAGCGATCTGTACATCAGGAAGATAGACAGAACGGCGGGCGTCGTTCCCGCGTGGGGCGTCATGGGCAACAGAGAACAAATAGCGACGAGAATGTTTTGAAGAGACGAGAACCAAAAGAATATCTTTACTGGAGGAATGAGCATGAACAAAAAGTATAATATCACGGTAAACGGAACATCGTACGCGGTGGAGGTGGAAGAGGTCGGCGGCGCTCCCGTCGTCACCTCGGCGGCTCCCGCCCCGGCGGCACCCGCTCCCGCCCCGGCGGCCTCGGCAGCTCCGGCGGCCCTGACTGCGCCGGCGGCGGCGCCCGCGGACACGGTTTCGGTCGGCGCTTCCGTCGTGGAAGCTCCGATGCCGGGCACGATCCTCGATATCAAGGTGGCCCCCGGCCAGGTAGTAAACGCGGGCGACACGCTTCTCATACTCGAGGCGATGAAGATGGAGAACGAGATTGTCGCGCCGGAAGCGGGCACGGTCAACGCGGTCCTGACCTCCAAAGGAATGCAGGTCAACGCGGGTGATCCGCTCGTTTCTCTCACTTAAGGGAACGACGCTTCAAAGTCGCTTCCGCGGCGATTCATTCGCGGGGCGGGCGGCGATGAGGCAAGAAATGAGGCAGGATGTTACTTGCGTTCGATGTCGGCAATACGAATATAGTCCTCGGGGTCTTCAAGGACGGCGAACTCGTGCAGAATTGGCGCATGGAGACCATGGTTTCCCGCAGCGCCGACGAGTACGGCATGATGATAAATCAGCTCTTTGCCTACGAGGGACTTGACCCCGTGGAGGTGGACGACGTTATCGTTTCCACGGTCGTTCCTTCGGTTCTGTATACGCTTCAGCACATGTCGACGAAGTATTTCAATTCGCGCGCACTCATCGTTGGCCCCGGCATCAAGACGGGACTCATCGTGAAATACGACAATCCGAGCCAAGTCGGCGCCGACCGCATCGTCAACGCCGTCGCGGCGTTGACGAAGTACGGCGGGCCGGCCGTCATAATAGATCTCGGCACGGCGACGACATTCTGCGCCGTGTCCGACAAATGGGAGTACCTCGGCGGTTCCATCGCGCCGGGCCTGAAGATAAGCTCTGAGGCGCTGTTCGAAAAGACGGCCAAACTGCCGAGAGTTGAACTCGATGAGCCGGGGAGGACGATATGCAAGAACACGAGCGAGAGTATGCAGGCGGGACTCGTGTACGGGCATATGGGCATGATCGAGTATATGTGCGGGAAGATGAAACAGGAATTGTCAGATTGCTGCGACGGCAAGCCGGTCAAGGTCATCGCGACGGGCGGCGTTGCGATGATGATGGCGGACGGCGTCAACTGCATTGACCACGTCGACAAACTGCTGACGCTCGAGGGACTGAACTTCATCTACGAAAAGAACAGAAAATAGAAAACAGAAGCGCCGATGGCGACATTTCCGAAACTGAAGAATCCATTTATCCTGGCTCCGATGGCCGGAGTGACCGACGACGTGTTCCGACGTCTCTGCGTAGAGCGCGGCGCGGCTTTGGTGTACTCGGAGATGGTCAGCGCGAAAGCGCTGCGCTACGGCGACCGGAAGTCGTTCGATATGTTGGCTCATTCCGGCGGAAGCGAACCCATAGCCTACCAGCTTTTCGGATCGGATCCCGCGATAATGGCCGAGGCGGTAGCGCGTCTCGATGAAGCGGAGCGGGAAGCCGCCGCCTCGTCTGTTCGCCCGGGATATTCACCCGGGGATTTGAGGCGCCCATCCCGTGAATCCAATGCGAGGGACACATACATTTCGTGCGTTTCCTACGACGTCAACATGGGCTGCCCCGTCGCGAAGGTCGTGAAAAACGGCGAGGGCTCCGCTCTCATGAGGGATATTGACAGAGCCGCGCGCCTGGTTGAAGCGACGACGCGCGTTACCGAAAAGCCCGTGACGGTAAAGACGCGTTCGGGTTGGGATGCGGACGATGCCGCCGCGGACCGCGCCGTGGAGTTCGCCCGGGCTATGGAGCAGGCGGGGGCTGCGGCCGTCGCTCTACACGGCAGGACGAGGGAGCAATACTATGGGGGTAAAGCGGATTGGGAAGTGATAGCGCGCGTCAAGGATGCCGTGACCGTGCCCGTCATAGGGAGCGGCGACGTCATGAGCGCGGC
>JAISZM010000194.1 GCA_031269205.1 Eubacteriales Family XIII. Incertae Sedis bacterium
ACCGATATCGGGGTGGCCAATTTGATCGCGCAGCTGTAGTCGACGAGCAACACGGACAGGGATTTTTGAACGCTGCGCGTGAAGAGGAATACGCCAGCCGCGAGGATGCCCGAAAATACACTATTCCAATCCACCTACAACGCCACACGAAAATACCTGTTCCCATCCACCTCTAAGCCGAAAATCTCGGATTTTCGGAGCGGGAGTTCGACGGCCCATAGTGGCGGAATATCTCGGATTTTCGGAGTGGACTTTGACGGCCTGCTATTGGCGATAGTATAATTTAGTATTATGCACACGGGACGACCATTTATTGAAGTCAGAGACCTCGTTTTTGAATACCGGCGCGAATCCGATACAGAGGGCGTGGCCGATATCGTTGCGCGCGCGCTCGACGGCGTGAGTCTCACGATAGAGAAGGGCAGCTTCACCGCCATCATCGGACGCAACGGTTCGGGCAAGTCCACGTTCGCGAAGAACGTCAACGCGCTCTTGCTGCCGACGTCGGGCGCGGTCGCCGTAGACGGCATGGACACGCGCGACGACGCGCTCGTCTGGGAGATACGGCGCAAGGTCGGCATGGTGTTCCAAAACCCCGACAACCAACTCGTGTCGGCCGTCGTCGAGGACGACGTTGCCTTCGGCCCCGAAAATCTCGGCGTGGCGCCGGACGAAATACGTGAGAGGATACGCGTCGCTCTCGACGCTGTGGATATGGAGGATCAGCGCAAGATGGCGCCGCACCTACTGTCAGGCGGTCAAAAACAGCGCGTCGCGATAGCGGGCGTCGTCGCGATGAGGCCGGACGCGATCGTCTTCGACGAACCGACGGCCATGCTTGACCCGGAAGGACGCCGCGAGGTCATGGACGTGATCGACCGCCTCCGCGCGGACGGCGTGACGATAGTCCTCATAACGCATTTTATGGATGAGACGATCCGCGCGGATCGAGTGGTGATAATGGATCGCGGGCGCATAGCGCTCGACGGAGCGCCCGAAGAGGTGTTTCATCACGCCGAGGAGATAGAATCGTTGGGGCTCAAGCTGCCGTTCGCCGTGGAACTGGCGTCGCGGCTGCGCGCGCGCGGTATAGACGTGCCGGACGATCTTTTGACGAAAGAAGCCGTGGCGAGTTGGTTCGGGGGCGCGGTATGACTATACGTGTCGAACATCTTACGCATACGTACAACAAGGGACTCGCCTACGAAACCAAGGCCGTGGACGACGTGAGCTTCGAGGTGGCGGACGGCGAGTTCATCGGCGTCGTCGGTCACACCGGGTCGGGAAAATCCACGCTCATACAGCACCTTAACGGAATCCTGAAACCAGACGCGGGGCGCATATGGATAGGCGATATCGACATTACCGCAAAGGGCGTCAAGATGCACGAGATCAGAAAGCGCGTCGGGATGTCGTTTCAGTACCCGGAATACCAGCTGTTTGAGGAGACGGTTTACAAGGATATAGCCTTCGGGCCGCGCAATCTCGGACTCGCGGACGACGAAATAGACGAACGCGTACGCGAGGCGATGTCTTTGGTCAATCTGAAATTCGACGAGATGGCGGAGCGCTCACCTTTCGAGCTATCGGGCGGACAGAAGCGCCGCGCGGCTATCGCGGGGGTCATAGCCATGCGGCCGGAGGTGCTCATATTGGATGAACCGACGGCAGGGCTCGATCCGAAAGCTCACGCGGATATACTCTCCATGATAAACTCCGTGCGTGAACGCATGGGCGGTATCGTGATACTCGTATCCCACAACATGGACGATATCGCCGCGACGACAAGCCGCGTCTTCGTCATGGACACAGGTCGGCTCGTCCGCGCGGGCGCGCCCGCGGAGGTGTTCTCGGACGCGGGATATATGCGCGGCGTCGGCCTCGGGTTGCCGCAGGCGACGGAGATGGCCGCGATGCTCGGCCTTGACGGCGAGCCGGGCGCGGGCGTCGGCGCGGCTGCGGGCGAAACCGCGCCGGGAACGATTCTCGACATGGACGGACTCGTCGACGCGATAGTGAGCGCGCGTATCGCGCGCGGCCCGGACGCTATAGACGGCACGCCGCGCGGGGAAGAAGACCGGAACGGCGCGACGCGCGACGAAAAGGGGGTCGGGGAATGATACGCGACATCACGCTCGGGCAATACTACCCCGAATACAGCATCATCCACAAACTCGACCCGAGGCTGAAACTCGTCGTCACACTCGTCTACATCGCGTCGCTCTTTATTATCGAAGACTTCTTCGGCTACATCATCGTCGCGGCCGCCATCTTCGCGGTCATTGCGGCGAGCCGCGTACCGCCGCGCTTCGTCATGCGCGGTCTGAAACCGATACTGATCATCATCATCTTCACCTTCGCGCTGAACATCTTCATGACGAGCGGCGACGTGCTGTGGGAGTACGGTTGGCTGCACGTCACGCGGCAGGGACTGTACACGGCGTTCTTCATGGCGCTGAGACTCATCCTGCTCATCGTCGGGAGTTCGCTGCTCACGCTCACGACGAAGCCGATGAAGCTGACGGACGGCATCGAGAGTCTGCTCACGCCCGCGAAAAAACTCGGCGTACCCACGCACGAACTCGCGATGATGATGACGATAGCGCTGCGCTTCATCCCGACGCTGCTCGAGGAGACCGACAAGATCATGAAGGCGCAACAGGCGCGCGGCGCGGATTTTGAGACGGGCAGCATTTTCCGGCGAGTGAAGGCGCTCGTGCCGATACTCATACCGCTGTTCGTCGGCGCGTTCCGCATAGCGCAGGACCTCGCGATGGCGATGGAGGCGCGCTGTTACCGGGGCGGAGAGGGCAGGACGAAACTGAACGCCCTGAAGTTCAAGCGGCGCGACCTCGCGGCGGCCTTCGTCAGCGCGGGCTATGTGGCGGCGATAATAATGGAAAGAATTTTGCTGTAATTTGCTGTAATGTGCTGTAATGTGCCGGTATGCGGCTTGAAAGGAGTGATTCAATCGAAACTATTCAATCGCCGCGCCAGTTTTGTTCAGATTGGGTTCTGAGGGCGATTTTGGCTCACCGGAGCGTACTTTGAGGTACGTGAGGAAGCCAAAATCGTCATCAGGTTCCGAGATGGGCAAAAATAGCGTGGCGATTGAATAGTAACAATAAGTCATGGGAAGATTGTCGATAGGGAGCGAGAGAGAGAAGGGCAGAAATATGCTGCGGTTCTGGTTGCAGGCGGCGGCTGTTGCGGGCGTCTACGCGGCGCTGACGATGGCGCTCGCCCCCTTCAGCTACGGACCCGTGCAGGTGCGCGTGAGCGAGTCGCTGACCGTACTCCCGTACTTCACGCCCGCGGCCGTGCCGGGACTCTTCATCGGTTGCCTCATCTCGAACGCCGTCATGAGTCCCTATCCGCTCGACTTCATCGTCGGAAGCGCCGCGACGCTCGGCGCCGCGCTGCTCTCCTACGCCCTGCGCCGAATCCCGTGGCTCGTGCCGCTGCCGCCCGTCGTCGTGAACGGCGCCGCGATAGGCGCGATGCTCTACTACCTCTACGGAGTGCGCCCGCCGGGAGTTCCTACGGCGCTGTCACTCCCGGCCGACATGGGCTTCGTGGCGATAGGAGAGGCGATAGCCTGCTACGCCATAGGTCTGCCGCTGCTGAAATACCTCGAACGGCATCGGCGGATATTCGAGTACTGATTTGTTTTCCTGCCGCTCTTACTCCCATGAGGGGAGGATTACTGTTGCTTTGAATAGGTCGCCGTCTATTTTTATTTCGAAGCGGCCGTTCATCAGGTGCGTCAGGTCTTTTGCTATGGACAGGCCTAGCCCGCTGCCTTCGGTGGCTCTTGACTCGTCGCCTCGTCGGAAACGCTCCATCAGTTCGTCGGCGGGGATGTTCAGCATGGCTGCCGAGGTGTTTTTTATTTCTAGGGAGGTCGCCGTTCTGATTGCGTTTGCGCCGGCCGTCGTCGCCGTCGCGCCCGTCGTCGCTGCCGCGGTTCCCGTCGCGGAGCCGTGTTCCTTCAGGTCTATGTAGACGCGGCTGCCGGGCAGGGCGTACTTGCGCACGTTGTTCAGGAGGTTGTCCACCACTCGCCAGAGAAGTTGGCTGTCGGCGTTCACGTAGTAGTGTTCCTTCTCGGCGCCTATAACGACCTTGAGATCGATGCCGACCAGTCCGTCGCTCAGTTCCACCAGCTCTTGGTTGATGAGGGATAACAGGTCTATTTTGTCCCTGCGCACGGGCATGGCGCCGCTCGATGCCTTCGCCGCTTCGAAGAGGTCTTCGGTCAGCTTTTTCAGGCGGCGGCTCTTTTCGTCGATGACTTTCAGGTAGTCCTCCGCGTTCGGGCTGTCCGGCCCTTCCTTCTTCAAGAGGTCCGTGTACGTGATGATCGAGGTCAGCGGCGTCTTGAGGTCGTGGCTCACGTTCGATATGAGGTCGGTCTTCAGGCGTTGGTTCTTCAGTTCGCTTTGGATAGCGGATTCCGTGGCGCCGCCGATCTCGTTTATCTTCCGCGAGAGTCTTTCAAACTCGCTCTTCGCGCTATCCGGTACGGGTATCTTGTAGGAGAGGTTGCCGCTCGCGATCTCGTCCGCGCCGCGCTTTAATTCATCGTAGCGCTTCGCCCATTTGACGGAGAAGTAGAGGGCGAGGATTACAATGACGAACAGACAGAAAAGAGCGAAGAGAGTGACTTCATCGTAGTATCCTCTGTTGTGCGCCAGCACCGCGATGCCCGCCGCGAGCGCCGTGGCGAACCAGAGCAGCGCGACGAGGACGACGGTCTTTGCGAGCGGGTTGCGCCCGTCGAAGCCGGATTTGACGGCGCGCGCGAGGCCGCGTATGCCGCGCCCAATCCATTTCAGAATGAGCCACGTCAGGAGGCAGCGAGGGACGCGGCGCGCTTTGATGATGCGGACCAAGGAGAGCAGACACCAGAG
>JAISZM010000093.1 GCA_031269205.1 Eubacteriales Family XIII. Incertae Sedis bacterium
TTCATCGATTTTTACAATGAGAATATAGGGTTTGACGTTCACGGCGACGGACTCGGCGTGGGACTTTCCGACGAACTTTCGGGGAAGCTCATCCTGAACGTCGGTGAGATAGCTTTGGATCGCGACGCGGCGATTCTGACGGTCAATGTTCGTTATCCCGTCACCTCCACTTCAGCCACCTTTTACGACGCGCTCATGCCGGTTGTTCACAGGCACGACCTCGGCGTCGTCAAGGGGTTTGACCGGGCGCCCATCTGGTTTGAGCCGGACGACCCGTTCATAGAGACGCTCATGGACGTGTACCGGGAACAGACGGGCGATGCGGACGCGAAGCCTCTCATCATGGGCGGAGCGACGTACGCGCGCGCCATCCCCCGCGCCGTGGCCTACGGGCCGAAGTTCCCGGGAGGGCCCCATGTCGAACATCAGGCCGACGAATTCATCGCCGTGGACGAACTCATAAAGCTCGTACACATCTATGCGGAAGCTGTACGTAGACTGACGGGCGCGTAGGCGACGGCGACGCCTCGCGTCTATCGCCCTCAGAACCCGATCTGAACAAAACTAGCGCGCCAACTGAATAGTTTCGATTTAACCATTGAACAGTCACGACGGTGCAAGAAACGTGATAACACGATTGATTCTTGCGCCTCTTAATGATATAGTCTTCATACAGATTCAGGATCAGAACAGGAGCCACAATGCGTACAAAGAAATCGCTTGCCACGAATATCAGAAATATCGCGATCACCCTTATCATTGCGCTCTTACTCGTCATCGCCTTCAACGTGGCGCTCATAAGGCTGATCCTTTTGGGGATTTTGGAGGATCCGGCATTTTGGGCCGATATGATCGTCGGAGTCTCCATCGCCGCGGTCGTCGTCTGTATTGTTATAGTCGCCGTCAAGAGCAGCATATTCAATCGCAGTATCATACGCCCCCTCTCAGATATATCCGCGACCGTGATTTGCCTGACCAAGGGTGAACCTACCGGGCGGGTGGAATACCGTTCGGACGACGAGATCGGTGTGCTCGCGGACAGCGTCAATATACTCATCGATCGAATGAGCAAGGACATAGCGTTTTTCGAGCGCCTGAAACAGGGCGATTATTCGAGGAACCTCCCGAACGTGGCTTCACAGGACAAGACGAATGGGAACGGGGACAGGCTGAATGACGTCATCCAGGCGATGATAGACAACCAACGCAAGCTCATCAGGAACCTGAAGCGTGTTTCGGCGGAGATAGCTGAAGCGTCCTCGGAGATCGCGGGCGGCTCGCAACACCTCGCGGGCGGAAGCACGCAGCAATCGGCGGCGATAGAGGAGTTCTCAGCGACCGTCGAGGACCTGAAAACGCACGCGGAGGACAACGCCGCGCTGGCGCGCAAGGTGGTTGACTCCATCAAGGAGTATTCGTCCATCGTGCGCGGCATCGGGGACGACATGAAGCTCATGACCGACAAGATGAACGACATCTCCGAAAGTTCACGGCGCATATCGTCGGTCAGCGACATCATCGAGAACATCGCGTTCCAGACGAACATCCTCGCGTTGAACGCAGCCGTCGAGGCCGCGCGGGCGGGACACCACGGCAGGGGCTTCGCCGTCGTCGCGGACGAGGTCAGACAGCTCTCTTCAAAGTCGGCCGAGGCGGCGCGTGAAACAGCCGTCCTTATCAAGCTCGGGATCGAGAACGTGAAGATAGGCGCTAAGATAGCCGAGGACGCCGCATCGGGCATGGCGCAGATCGAGTCCATCGCGGCGGATAACGAGCGGCGCATGGCGAAACTCAGCGACGCGTCCATCGGACAGAGCGTGGCGATAGGAGAGATGAGCAAGAGCATCAACCAGATATCGCAGATCGTGCAGGCCAATTCCGCGCTCGCCGAGGAGTCGGCGTCGGCGTCTCTTGAGCTGTCGTCGCAGTCGAAGTTGCTCGACTCGCTCGTGGATTTCTACACGATTGAAAAGAAACCGACTCAGGCGGGCGACTCGGGAGGGACGGGCGCGCCCGTCGGCGCGCAGGGCAACTCGTAGTACCCGGAGTATCCGGAGTACAGGATCGGGATTCTCAGGCGCCAAAACCACGGTCGGTATATGACCAGCTTCAGCATTACAAACTCGGGATTCTCAGACGCTATGACCAGCTTCAGCCTTACAAACTCGGGATATCCATCTCAGTGACCCCTTTTATTTTATCGAGCCATTCGTCGGGCGCGAACAGCCCTGGGGCGAAGCCGTCCACGAGCGGGATGAGCGGATTGACCGTGAACAGCGTCTTCGAGAAGAACGAAGTGTCGAGCGCGCCCGAGACCGCCGCGAACGCGTCGTGCCCGAGTGCGAGGGAAACGGGGAGAATGAGGATCAACACGACGAAGACGACGATGAAGCCCTGTGCGACGCCTACGAGCAGGCCACCCGTCGCGTCGAGCGCGCCGACAAACCCTCCGTGATACTTGCGCGAAACGGCGAGTGTGATGAGAAAGAGCACGAGTTTCACGACCAAGGCCGTGCCTATAAAACAGAACACGCCGAAGGACGCGGAGGTGATCTGCTCGGCGGCGTCCTGCGCGATCTTCTCGCTCGCCGCCTCCACCGCTCCGCCGAACGCGCCGGGTAGGCCTCCCGTGAATGTATCCGTGTAGCCCGTGATGAATTTCATGCTGATGTCGTAGATGTGTCCGTGATACCAGTCGTACACGGGGGTGCTGTCCATCAGGAATTCCCTGACGATGTCGCGCGTGAAGAACGCGACGACGAAAGAGATGATCCAGCCGAGCATGAAGAACACCGTATACGCGAAACCGTTTTTGAAACCGAGAATGGTGAAAATCGCTACTATTATGAGAATGGCTATATCAATTTGCATGATGTTTGTGAGTTCCTTCGCCGTCCAGCGCGGGCGGCTTGCTGTCAACGCGCGCTGCCCAAACGCTCGTACAGATATGACGCCGCGATGATGATGACGCCGACGAGCGCGAAGACGACGCCTATGCCAAACGTGTCAGGGTCAATGTTGATCCATGCCCAGAGACTGGCGAGAAATCCGGCCGCCGGAATGATGAGGCTGCGCGTGTAGACAGGATCATGTCGCTTGAACCAGAAGTATATCAACGCCGCCGCGTTCACGAGCATGAAGCATATCATGCCGGCGAAGCGCGCGAGGTCAAAAGCAAACAGCGCGTCCCGATCCGGAATGACGAAGGCTATGACAAGGGTTACGGCGAAGCAGATAATGATGTTCATGGGGGGAACGCCCGCCTGCGGAAGGAGGTCGGACAAAAGCCCACCGCCCCTCGCGCTGTGAGCGCCGCGTCCGCCGCCCTTTGACGTTTCACCTGTCAGAATGCCCAGCATACGGCTGGCGGCCGTGATCGCGACGATGCCGACGCCGAACGACGCGAGTATCATGGACAGCGTTAAAAGCGCCTGCATGGGCGACCCACCCGCCACAAACGCGATCTCCTTCATTACACCGGTTCCATCGTCGGCCACGGCGAACTGCGTGTAGTCAGGCATAATGGTCGCAGACGCGAGCGTCTGGAAGAAGAACAGCGCGGCTGCCGCGGCGCAAGCTATGGCCATCACCTTTCCCGTGCCCGTCTTCGCGTTTCGGGTCTCCTCCGTGAGCGTCGTCGCGGAGTCGAACCCGAGGAAGGAGAGGCACGCTATGGCCGCGCCTGACATGACGGCTCCAAACCCCGCGTCCGTGCCGGAAAATGCCGCGCCCTTCGGCACACCGTCGGGGGCCACGCCCTTGTCGGCCGCCATAAAGCATACGAGTATGTAGATGGCGGTGATACCTATGACGCCGAGCGTTACCACCGTGACCACGCGCGAGGAGAGCCTCTGCCCGAACAACACGACGACGACGCTCACGACGGCGATGAGTATCAGCCAGAATGTATACGGTACCGGCGCGAACATCTCCGCGGCCGTCTTTGCCCCGATGAGGAAGAACGCGCACGAGGCCATTATGTAAAAGAGAAGCGCCGCCCAACCCGTGAACAACCCGGCCCTTCGATGGATGCCGTGCCCCGCGTATAAAAATACGGAACCGCCCTCGTGGAAGGCTCGATTGAGTCTGCGGTAACTGAGCAAGGTCAGGAATATGAGGACGATCGCCACCAGGTACGAACCCGCGAGCGCGCCGTGCGCCGCGGCCTGCGCCTTGCCGTAGACGAGCGCCGCCGCGGCCGGCGTCATGAACGCCAGGCAATAAAAGATCAGATCGCGAGCCGAGAGAAAGTAAGGTTGCGGCTCTTCGTACTCCTCGTACTCATCGTAGCCGTCGTAAAAATCCTCGTAATCGCTTCGGCCATTATATCTCATATGGAAAACTATATAGTATCAGTCCGCTTATTTCAAGTAATACGCGTGACAGAGAAGTGACAAATAGGTTGAATTACTGTGTTCGCGGGAGTTTGTTCCCGTGGAGGCTCTTTTGTATCTGTTCAACCTTTTACGGTACGGTTTGTCACATTGCTGCCCCTCCCCCTGTAAAGATTTAGCAATGTTGATTATAGCAGAGAACGCGGGGAACGGAAATTTCCAGATGTGCAGCGCCTGTTATTAGGGTATAATAGCAATAGGGAATACGTTCGCAAAAGAATGTAGGAACAAAGTGGCGAGGATTTTTGCCGGTATGCTAGGCGGCAGGTTCCGCTGATACTGGATGTATCAACGGGTTCTGCCAACAACGCAGACCGACTAGGCGAAGCAAATGAAGCATGATTACGATCTCAAAACCCCGCGCGGGGGCGGCGGAGGCGTTCTTTGAGGATGGCATATGAACAATTACGTAGTTATCGACCTTGAAACGACGGGTTTCAGCCCTGCGCAGAACGACATCGTCGAGCTGTCCGCCGTCAGGTTCGCGGAATTTGAGCCGACGGACATGTTCTCGACCCTCGTGCGGCCCGCCCGCGGGATCAACTACCGCGCCAGCTTGGTGAACGGGATAACGGAGGAGATGGTCGAGGACGCGCCGCTTATCGGGGAAGTCGCGGACAGGTTTCTCGAGTTTGTCAAAGACGACCGCGCAATAGTCGGCCAGAACATACAGTTTGACCTCGCTTTTCTCCGATGCAACGGCATCCACCTTTCGGGAAAGCGTTATGAAATACATGACACGATGCGCATGGCTCAAAGACATCTGTGCCGCGGCGAGGTGAAGAACCACAAGCTCGGAACGCTCTGCGGATATTACGGCATAAAAAACCACGACGCCCATCGCGGCGTGGGCGACTGCATCGCAACAGGGAAGTTGTTCGCCGAACTCACGAAGGATATGGGATCGGCGTGAAAAACGACGCGCGCGCGTCAGGGAGCGTATCATCTGACACCAGTCCCCCTGGGGCATGAAACTCAACTTTAACATATAGGGGTTCTCCGCCGAACGGTACGTACGGATCTGAGTCAATGCACGGTTTGCAAGGGCTGAAGCCAAATGATATAATCCTAAGATGAACAGCATGGTTATTGAGTTTAACGCATCCGCATTTAAGCATGGCGTGAGCAAAGAAAATATTCTGCACGCCGTCAAAACTAAAATATACGACGCACCGTTGATTGACTTTGCTGACAAATACGTCGTTATTGGCTTTGATACAGCGGGAAATCCGTTGGAAATCATGTACAACCGGATAGATGACGATACGATCAATGTGTTTCACGCGATGAAGGCTCGCAAAATATTTCTTACGACGCTCGGTCTGTAACGCAGATTGCAGGAGGCAACGAAAATGGCCAAGATGACTGAACAAGAAGCATGGGAGTTGGATGAGATACTTACCAGCACCGATCCAAAGACCGGAATCAACGGAACCGGGTTCATCAGCCGCCGGGACGCCCGTATTCTGGGTCTTGACGACCTTTCCATCAACTATCTGATGACAAAGGCACAAGCGGCTCAGAAAAGTCCCGCACAAATTATCGGAGAGTTGGTCAGGGAGAAAATCGCTGCTTCCGTATAGGGACACTTGGAGATGCGGACACCTGATACGGTGACACTTGCGCGCGTCAGGGGAGCGTATCATCCGACACATCCGTCACCACGTATCCTGCGCGTCTTACAGACTAAGATCCGAGTGAGTGCCTGTGCGGCTGAGGTCGCGAAAAAATTTCTTGGTGTAGACGATCTCATACCTTGTAGGCATCTTCTGAATCCTCTGCCACCTTCGGTTGTTTTTCCTGCGCCCAGGGCGCGTCATAATGATATCTGCGTTCCAATTCCTCATCGCTTAGATCAAGGCTTGCCATCAATTCCTCGGCGCTCCGGAACGGGCCGTAGAGGTTACGCCCGGCATCGGCGTCTTCCATCGCCTGGAGGGTCTCGGAGTTGTAGCGTCGGAGTTCAAACGGGATGCCCCCGTGCCATAGGCAGGCTGAGAAAAACATACGCACAGCGGTTGAGACGTCGAGGCCGATGGAATCGTCCACTCTCGTCGTATGCGCGGAATTGGCCTCGTCGGCGGTGTGCTCAGCTTGAGCGGCGCCCGCCTCGCCGGTTCTGCTCGCGGCCCTATAGGCGCGGTAGGCCGCGAGCAGGGCGATGCCCCACGCGCCTCCCTCTCCGGCAATCTGCCTGTTAAAAACTATATATACTTCATCGTGTTCAGCCAGCTTTTCTACCTTCCTTTCGCCAACATGGAAAGCTATCGCCTGACATGGGCGCAGAGCAAAAGCTCATGGGAGCAGATGGAAACCGCCGCGAGAAACGCGCAGATTCACGATTTCATCATGAGCCTGCCGGATGGCTACGACACGATGCTCGGCGAGAACGGCGCTCGTCTGTCCGGCGGGGAGAAGCAGCGGATTTCCATCGCGCGGGCGTTTCTGAAAGACGCGCCCATCCTGCTTCTGGACGAGGTCACCAGCAATGTCGACCCGTTAAACGAGGTGCTGATACAAAAGGCGATCGGTACGCTGTCGAAGGGACGCACCGTGCTGATGATAGCCCACCATCTGCAAATGGCCAGGTCAGCGGACAACATCCTCGTCTTTGACGCCGGACGCATTTCAGAAATCGGCACACATGACGAACTGCTTATGAAAGGCGGCGTATACGAGAGGCTGTGGAACGCCCAGGCCGAGGCACGGGAATGGGGAGTGGCATAAGGAATGAGATGATGTACTCCTGACACAGAATAATTAAAGGCGCGACAACAGGACAGCGCAAAAGCAGACCCGCCACGGAGCCGGCTGAATTATCGTGCAAAACCCCCATCATACTGTTACAATTAAACAATGGATGCGAGGAATGAAACATATGGGATCAATGCGATATTCGGTAGCGGATGCGGAATCGAGCACGAGGGAAACGATGTCGGGTAATGCCATGATGAGCGCCTCGCATATGGACAAAACAACGATGGAATTCATGGTCTGGGTCGTTGAGATCGTCGCGGCGAAATATTTCGACAGGGACAAAACGGCCGCATACAGGGCGATGAATCGATCCGGTCTCTGGGATATATATGCGGAGAACTATGATACTACGCATACGCTTGGAGCGGAATATATTTTGGAAGAAGCCGGGGACATACTGCGCAGCAAGGGTGAGATGAACGAATGATACTGTATCACGGTTCATATATAATGATACCTAAGCCGGACGTCAGTTACGGTAGAGTCAATCTGGATTTTGGCAGAGGTTTTTATGTTACCGCTGTCAAAGAGCAGGCCGATAGATGGTCAAAGCGCCGTTTGCTGACGCGAAAGGCCTTATATCCCGCGGAAGATTTGCGCGCGACTGTCAGCACATACGAATTTGATATGGATTGCAGGGATATAAAGATACGGAGATTTACCGGATACACGGAAGAATGGCTGGATTTTGTGGTGGCAAACCGCAGTGACAGCGCCTCCGCGAACCATGCAGAATATGACGTTATTTATGGAAATGTAGCCAATGACGATGTGGCAAGGGCGATAGATGATTATTTGGAGCTTGTACGAAAAGACCGCGTCAACGAGGATGTTAGGAAGGCCCTTATGTTCCAGTTGCAGTTCTCGAGGGAGAATGACCAATACTGTTTCGCGAGCGAAGCGGCCATCGCGGAGCTGCACTACATCGATTATTACTATCCGAAAGGCGAGATGAATGGGAAAGAATGACACGGCGCTTGTACGCATGGTTATAGCTGACATCGCGGAAAAGTACGGCTGGGGCTATCGTAGCGCGATGGACCGGTTTTACAATTCCAAGGTCTGTATGCTCATGTCCGATGAAGAAACGGGCGTTTTCACCTACGCGCCACATGAAGTGGTAGAACTTTTTGACGAAACGGAGATGAGCTAATCCCGCAGGCGGCCGCTCGAGTTTGTCTGCGTGACACTTGGGGACGATTTGGTACATTGAGGCGTGTCAAAGACCTTTTTATCGTGTGTCAAATTACGCCCCGGGGGGGGGGCTGAAATGTTCTGACCTGACCACCCGTATTTTCTCAGCGCGCGCGGGACGCGCACACGCCGGCACGGACGCGAAGTCCGCGCCTTTTTTGCGCCTTGGGGCGGGCGAAGGGGGGCGGAACAGCGCGGCGCGGACCGCACCTTGCTGGTCACCTATCTTTCCGACGATACGAGCCCCTTAACGCAAGCACGCAAAAATCACATCGCTTCGCATACGAACGGATACGAATACGTTACGCCCGGGTTCAACGTGTTTGAGTACCACCCCTCCAACGAGACATACACAAAGCTGGGGTAGACAGAAACCGGCTAGCGTACGCTTGGGGACGGAACGATTTGTCACATTGAGCACGAGCGGATCGCCCTTGCCTTGAGCAGACGCGAGGAATGAAATTTTCGCTTGACGACGCCGAGGCTTAAAATCTTGTTTTCGGAGGCAATGCACCGGGAAATAACCCGCAACGTGTGTGGCTTCAGCGCGTTGCGGGTTTTCGGTTTCCCCCTATCGACCCTGACCGTAATACGCCGCGTCGCCGTGCTTGCGCAGATAGTGTTTGTCCATGAGTTCCCGCCCGATCGGCGGGGTGTCCGGGTCGATCGCCAGCGTGTGCCACGCCATGAAGGCGACTTCCTCGAGTACGGCCGCGCTTATGACGGCGCTCATGGCATCCTTCCCCCAGGCGAAGGGTCCGTGGCTCGCGACGAGGACGGCCCTCGAATCGGGGGTTGAAAGACCAATCGTCTCCGCGATCACCTTGCCCGTTTCCGCTTCGTAGTCCCCGCCGATCTCGGCGTCCGTCAACGCGCGCGTGCAGGGTACTTCGCCGTAGAAGTGATCGGCGTGCGTCGTGCCGAGCGGAGGAATGGCCGATCGGGTCTGCGCGAATATCGTGGCCCAACGGCTGTGAGTGTGAACGACGCCGCCGATGTCCGCGAAGGCGCGGTAGAGGGCGAGGTGGGAGGGCGCGTCCGACGAGGGCCGGAGATCTCCCTCGACCTGCTCGCCGTCCTCGAGTCTGAGTACGGGCAGGGCGTCGGGCGTAAGGTCGTCGTATTCCACGCCGCTCGGTTTGATTGCGACGAGACCCCGCTCGCGGTCTATGCCGCTCGCGTTGCCCCAGGTGAACGTGACGAGTCCGAGTTCGGGGAGTCTCAGATTGGCCTCGAAGACGTCGATCTTTAACTGTTCAAGGTTCATGGGATCCTCCTTATCTGCGATTCCAAACGGCGTCCGAAATCATCAGGTCGCGTTCGAACGCGACGACGTCGGTATCGCTTCCTATATGCACGAACTCTATGTCCATTATTCGAGCCCAGTCGCGCAATATGTCCGCGTCGATGTCGTAACTCAGCGTCGTATGATGGGCGCCGCCCGCGATGATCCACGCCTCGGCGCCCGTTTCGAGATCGGGAAGCGGCTTCCACATCACGCGCGCGACGGGCAGGTTCGGCATGGTCTGCGTCGGTGCGAGGCAGACTATGTCCTGCGCGATGAGGCGAAAGCGACCGCCCATATCGACGAGAGAGCAGACGACGGCCGACCCCGGCTTGCCCTCGAAGACGAGGCGGGCCGGCGGCTCGCGGTCGCCGATGCCGAGGGCGTGTACACGGACCATGGGTCTGCCCGCCGCGACGGACGGACAGACCTCGAGCATATGCGCACCGAGCGAAAGCCCGGCCGCGAGGTCGTAGGTGTAGTCCTCCATGAACGACGTGCCGCCCCCGAGTCCCCGCGACATCGCTTTTACGACGGCGGTCATCGCGGCGGTCTTCCAGTCGCCCTCGCCGCCGTAGCCGTAGCCCCGTGACATGAGATCTTGTGTCGCGAGGCCCGGAAGCTGTCTCATGCCGTGGAGATCCTGAAAGGTGTTCGTGAAGGCGAAACAGCCCTCGTCGTCGAGCATAGCGCGAATGGCTACCTGCTCGCGAGCCTGATAGCGGACGGCCGCAAGATCGGGTTCGTCCGGCACATCGTAATCCTCGCGGTAGGCTTCGAGTTGCGCCTCTTCCTCCGCGTCCGTCACGGCGGCTATCCGCTCCGCGAGCTGTCCGACGGGCCATGTGTTCACCTGCCAGCCGAATCGTATCTGCGCCTCGATCTTGTCGCCCTCCGTGACGGCAACCTCGCGCATGTTGTCACCGAAGCGCATGACCTTTAGGCTGCGGCTCACGGTCGCGCCGACGGCCGCGCGCATCCATCCGGATATCTTGCGCCGCGTGGATTCGTCGTCCCAATATCCGACGACGACCTTGCGCGGCGACCTCAGACGCGTACCGATGAAACCGTGTTCGCGATCTCCGTGCGCGCTCTGATGCAGATTCATATAGTCCATATCGATGGCTTCGTTGGGTATTTCGCGATTAAATTGCGTGTGAAAGTGCAACCACGGCTTTTGCAACAGGGAGAGTCCGCCGATCCACATCTTCGACGGGGAGAAGGTGTGGCAGAACGTGATCACTCCCGCGCAGGCGTCGCAGGCATTCGCCGCCTTGCAGACGGCCTCGATCTCATGCGCCGTCTTCATGACGCCCTTGAACTCGATCTCAAACGGCAGATCGCCGGCCGCGTTCATGCCGCCCGCCATCGTCATGCTGTTCGCCTTCACCTGTGCGAGCGTTTCGGGCCCGTACAGGAATTGGCTGCCTACGATCAACCAAAAGGTATAAGCGCTCGTATCCATGATCATCTCCTTTTCGCGGTTCTATACGGTGTCTATGTTCTCCACGGCCGCGCGTTCGACCGCGAGACCCTTCACGTAGCGCGCGAGAAAGGTCGCGAAACCCCGCGCGTCGTCGGGATCGGGCGCCGCTTCGACGCCGGTCATCTCCGCGAAGACGTTTTTGTCGAGCCACGCGCCGAGGGAATCGTCCGCTCCCGTCGCGCGCGCGGAGTTGGTCTCGTCGGCCGAGCGCTCAGCTTGGGCGGCGCCCGTCGTGCCGGCTCTGCTCGCGGCTTTGTCGGCTCGATAGGCCGCGAGCAGGGCGATGCCCCACGCGCCTCCCTCTCCGGCCGTTTCCATGACCGACACGGGAGCGCCGAGCGCGGCCGCCATGATCCGCTGTCCCGCATGGCCCGTCTTGAACAGACCGCCGTGCCCGACGACGCGATCAACCCTGACCTTCTCGTTTTCAAGTATGCCCATGCCGATCTTCAGCGTCGCGACGGCCGAGTAAAGCAGGGCGCGCGTGAAGTTCGCGAAGGACAGGCGACTGTCCGCGGAGCGCGCGACGAGCGGTCTTCCCTCGTCGAAATCCGTGATGGGTTCGCCCGCCAGATAATTGTATACAATCAGCCCTCCGGCGTCGCCGTCGCCTTTCAGCGCCTCGCCGTACATGGCGCCGTAAACGGTGTCGTCGTCGAGCGAAGTTCCCGCGGCCTCCGCGAAGCCGCGAAAGACCTCGGCCCACGCGTCGATCTCGGACGCACAGTTGTTGCAATGCACCATGGCGACGGGGCGACCCTCCGGCGTCGTCACCATATCGATCTCGGGATAGACCTTCGACAACGGGCGCTCGAGGACGAACATCGCGAACACGGACGTGCCAGCCGATATGTTGCCCGTGCGCTCGGCCACCGCGTTCGTCGCGACCATGCCCGTGCCCGCATCGCCCTCGGGCGGGCAGGCCGGGGCGCCCGGCCCGAGCGCGCCCGAAGGGTCGAGCCACGCCGCCCCTTCGAGCGTCAGAACGCCCGCGTCATCTCCCGCGCGGAGCACCGTCGGAAGAAGATCGCGAAGCCGCCGCCGGTCGCTTTGCTCGGCTCCGTCGCCGCTCCGTGCGCGCACCAACTCATCGAAGGTGGCGAGCAT
>JAISZM010000202.1 GCA_031269205.1 Eubacteriales Family XIII. Incertae Sedis bacterium
TGCCCTCCCTTTTCGCGTTCAATCTGCACACCGCCGTGATGTAGATATTTCTTAAAACAGTTTTCATCATTTGTTCCTTTCTTATTCGCGTCATACGCTTCCATAGAATTTTCCGATAACATTTATGCTGAACGCCGCGGCTCCTTGCGAGCTATCCGGAGATGCGAATGTCGGTACGGACCATTCCTCCACCACCTCATAGCGACGGGGCGGCCGCCACGCTATCCCATATCGAACATGGCCGGAGCTACCGTGATGATGATGATCGCCCCGAGTTGCAGAGCCATCGGAAATGTCAGCTTCGTCTCCGCGAGCCTGCCCTTTTCCTCCGCCCTCTTTTTTCGCATCACGCGCAGCATACCTTCTTCCTGCATGAGCTTGTCAGCGAGCGCGCTGCCCTTGTCGATGTTGTCCGCGAGGATGGCGCTGAAGCGAAGGACTTCGCGCTGGCCGCTGCGCGCGGCCAAGCCCGAGAACTCCGATATAAGCGAGGTGTTCGCGCCGCGTATGCGATCCTCCATGCCGAGAAGCTCCTCGAAGAACACCTTCTCCTCTCCGGGTCTGCGGCGTTCCCGGTAGTCCTCGGCGATCTTCTCCACGGCCGCCGTCACCACGAGACCCGCGTTTAAGAGCAACAGGAGCTTCGAGAGGAAATCGGGGAAATCTCTCTTTATCGACGAACGCATTTCCGCGACGGCTTTGTCCATGGTTCGGTATCTGTTTCGATACACGAAGAAGGCGATCGGCGGGAGCAGGAAAAGCGCGGCGAGCGCGCCCGTTTCGCGTGGCGTTCTCCAGTCCGTCCGCACGCCGGACTCCGTGCTCTCGGGCAGGGCGACGGTCGCCCCGTCGGCGCTCCCGGACAGAGCCGCAACGAGCCTGTCGACGCTATCCTCAAGATCGCGCACGTAGCCGCGCCCGGTTTCGGACGCGCCCGTGACCGCGACGATATCGAGGTCGCTCATGGCCTCGCCTACGACGATCTCGGCGGACAGAACCACCTCGTCGCCGGGTTTGCCGTCGATAAGGTTGACGCGCCCTTCCTCGTCGATGGCGTCGGGCCTGTCGGAGGACCAGCTTATGAGCGCACCTGTCTCTTCGTCCGCCGTGACGAGTTCGAGGTCGTACACCACGCTTTCGAGGCTCTCGTTTTGACCGAGTATGGCGTCCGGAAGCCTGCTCTTCACGTCCTCGAGCGCGGCCGCCGCGTCAGAGGCGCTCGGCTCCTTGGGCAATACCGTGACGGACACCTGCTTGCGCAGGTTTTCGCCGTCGTACTCCGCGTTCACCTCGGCCTCTATGTATTTCGGTGTTCCGCCGAGTCCTTCACGCTCCACGGGTTCGATGTCGCCGCCCGACGAGAGTTGCTGCACCGCGGCGGATCCCGCGACGACGGCGGCTATCGCGAGGAGGGCGTAGTACGTCGCCGTCTTTCTTCTCATCGCTTCCGCGAGGGATATCGCGTCGCCGCAGGCTCGCGCGCCGCTGTAGCGGCGCGCGAACTCGGCGGGCGTCCCCGTAAGACGCTCCGGCAACAGCCGCAGTATCACGCCGACAAAATCGAAGCTGCTTTTGCGCCGCGCGTCCGCTGTTTTTTTCACCTTATCGCCCTTCATGCCTTCACACCTCTATATCCGTTATCTTCGAACTCCAATAAAACGCGACGCCCATGACCGCAAGGCAGAGGGACATGACGAGTGTGCCCGCGGCCGTTCCGTACAGCGGCGCTATATAGTCGGGCGACGACAGTTGCAGGAACACGAGTATGAGCGGCGGCAGCGCCGCGAGTATCTTCGCCTCAAACCGCTTCTGCGAAGTCAGCGTGTATATCTCGTTCCTGACCGTGAGCTTGTCCTGAATGAGTTCCGACGCGCGACGCACGGCCCGTATCGTGTCGCCGCCTGTGGTCAGACACGTGAAATACACGTCGACAAAACCCTCGATATCCTCGCTCGCGCTGCGCGACGCGAAATCGAACAGAACCTCCCTCTCGCTTTCCCTGCCCGCCGTCAACCTGCGCGTTATGAGGCAGAGTTCCCTCATTATGGGTGAGTCCTCGTCGTACATTATGGCCAGATTCTTCTCGGCCTCGGCGAGCGCCTCCGTCATCTGCCTGCCCGTCATGAACGACGATGAGAGAGTCGCCAGCAGATCCTTGAACTGCACGGAAAGCTCAAATCTGCGCTTCGCCGCGAGATACGAGCGATAGTATTTCTTGCACGGCAGAGCGAAGAGCGCGAGGACGGCCGCGGCGACCAGGTTGTGGTAAAACAACATGCCGAGGGCCGCCGCGCCGAGACAGGCGACGATATAGTAGCGGCGCGTGTCGGCGGCCGTCATCGAATAATCCCGGTAGTCGATCCCCGTGTAGGGCGCGTCGTCGCCATCCGATTCGATCGGAATCCTTTCGCCGATTCCAAACTTCCTGGCGGCGGCGACGCCATCCGATATGCGTCCGTTCAAACCGCGCAAAAATATACGTTTCATGCGAGCGTCCTCCCCTTGACCTCCAGCTTCGACTTATCCAGCAACGCGTT